>CP041667.1:960000-1077500 GCA_007361935.1 Lachnospiraceae bacterium KGMB03038
CGGTTCACAGTTAAAGCGGCTGGGAGAATACTACGCAAAGGCCATCCACGAGACCTATGGAGATGATTTTGACGTATTGTTCGGGCCGGCCTACAAGGGGATCCCATTAGCTGTAGTGACGGCTATCGCTTACAGTGAGCTGTACGGAAGAGAAGTGCGTTATTGTTCTGACAGAAAAGAAGAGAAAGACCATGGGGCGGATAAAGGAAGCTTCCTTGGCAGCAAGCTGAAAGATGGGGATCGCGTCATCATGATCGAAGATGTGACCACATCCGGGAAGTCCATGGAAGAAACGGTACCCAAGGTAAGAGGCGCCGCGGATGTGACAGTCAAAGGCCTGATGGTTTCTTTGAACCGCATGGAAGTAGGAAAGGGCGGAGAAAAATGCGCTCTGGATGAGATCAAGGAGCTCTATGGATTTGAGACGGCGGCGATCGTCACCATGGAAGAAGTGGTTGAATATTTATACAACCGGGAATGTCAGGGGAAAATCGTTATTGATGATACATTAAAATCCGCGATCGACGCATATTATGAACAGTATGGGGCGAAATAAGGACCAAAGGAGGAGCGGTTATGAGTGAAAAAGCGTATAAATCTATGGGGATTGCCGGAGCCGTGGGAATAGCGGTGGGAGTTGTAGTAACTGTAATAGGGATCGCGGCAGGAGTGATCACCATCATATTTGGCACACGTCTGCTGAAAGACAGAAAAGGATTGACATTTTAAGCCGAAAGGGTGCTGACTTTTGAATTCAAAAAAAAGGAAAAGAATCCGCGGACTTGGAAAAGTTTTGTTTATTCTGTATATCCTTTTTATCATTTATTTTCTGATTTTCTCAGAGTGGTACGGACGCACAGGCGTGATGGAAGAGTATCACTATAATCTGGTGCTTTTCAAAGAGATCAAACGGTTCTGGGAATACCGGGAACAGCTTGGGATGTTTGCTGTGTTTACGAATTTATTCGGGAACGTGCTGATTTTTGTGCCGTTCGGGTTTTTCATGCCTATGGCGAGCAAATACAGAAGCTTTTTTTCCACGCTGTTTTACAGTTTTGGTTTGAGTCTGTGTGTGGAAACATTCCAGCTTTTTTCTAAAGTTGGAAGTTTTGACGTAGACGATCTGCTTTTGAATACCGTCGGAGGGGTGGCGGGATATATTATATTTACGGTCTGCGCGTTTATAAGGAGAAGATATGATCATAAAAAGAAAAACAGGAATTATAGGAAACGATAAGAAGAGAGGCAGGATGGACTCCAGAGAGAAGCGCAGGAGAAAAATGGTGCGGACCAAATACGGACAGGCTCCGGAAAGACATTCCAGGAAAGGAGTCAAGTCTTGTTTTTTTGCTGGAACCGCAGTTTTTCTGCTGGTCCTTCTCTTAGTAATCTCCTTCCTCAGGAAAGGAGAATTAAGCGAGCTGATCGGATTTGCCGGAATCGCGGTCCTGGCGCTTGGGATTGCCGGGCTCGTTTCAGGTATCCGCGGACTGAAAGAAAGAGATAAAAATTATACAACATGCAGAGTTGGAATCGGGATCTGCGCGGCCTTGATCCTGGGTATGTGCGGAATATTTGTCAGGGGGCTTTTTTAGATGACGGAAGAGAGATACCGGCTGGCCATTGGGCGCATCAGGGAAATGAAGAAAGAAACCAGTGTAAACGAAAGGTTCAGAGATTATTTCCGCAAAATGGCGGAGTTCTTTATTATGATCGATGAACTGAAAGAGAGTCTGGAATCAGGAAGCTACCAGGCGGCTTCCCTGGCGGAATTGGAATACTGGAACAAGCGGTTATATCAGGATATCCTGCCGGAGAACTATGAGATGAGTTATGGAAATCCCACATTCGCCGCAAAACGCCTGGGAGAGGATTACGGGAAGATCTTGTGTTTTCTCTATGGAGAAATGCGTGGAGCGGTGGTTTATGCTTTTGAGGACAGAGCAGAGTATCTGGATATTCTCATGGAACTTTTGATCGAGGTGTATAACCAGTTTGAAGAGACGGGACTGCCGGAGATCCGCAATATTAAGGATACGATCTATTGGTATGCCAGCGATTATTGCGACGTGTTTGTGGCGGACAGGATCAAAGAACAGGTATGCCCGGAGGAATCTTTGGCGGTGAAACTGATCTTGGAAAGCGATCTGACCTCGCCGAGATATCTCTATCAATTTGGAGAGTACATCAGCGAAAATGAGCGAAAGACGGCGGAACATCTGGGCAACCTGGATGAAAGCGTGATCCAAAAGATGGCGGATACTTGTACAGAAGGATATAGAAGAGGCTTCGTAAACACGGGAAAGGACCTCTCGAAAAAGGCATCTGTCAATATCCGTTATGTCCTGGGATTTGAACGGGTCATCCGCAAAGTGATCGAGAATTTTGAGGCCATGGGCCTCAAACCGATCATCTACCGGTCCGCGGTCAGCGCCCTGACAAAGCGCCAGCATCTGAAGATCGGATATTACGGAGGTATCGCGAATAAGCAGTACGACTATGACCACAAGGATGACCAGGCCCTGTTTCTGGATAAGCAGTTCGCGGAGCGGAAGCTGGAAGTGATACAGAGCACCTATGAGAATTATAAAAAAGAAGCGGGAGAGTTTGCCGGCCCGGCCTGTATGGAAACATTTGGGGAAGCTCCGTTCTCGCCGGAGCATAAGGAAGAAGCTTTGAAGCTCACCCGGCGCCAGGAAGAGACCGCGCGGTCTTTAGACAGCCGTCAGAGCCAGATCGCGAACACCTATATTCCGGGGGATGAGCGGAGTTTTACCATCGTGGCATATCCGGTGCCGGAAGTGGGGAAACGATATGAAGAGATTTTTGATGAGATCATAAGAATCAATACGCTGGATGCGGCCCTTTATGAATCGGTACAGCAGACGCTGATCGATGCGTTGGACCAGGGAGCTTGCGTCCATGTTCTGGGAGCCGGAGAGAACCGGACAGATTTGAAGATCTGCCTCCACAGCCTGGAAGATCCAGGAAAGGAAACGATTTTTGAGAATTGTGCGGCAGACGTGAATATCCCCGTCGGGGAGGTGTTCACCTCACCAGTCCTGGAAGGGACTAACGGGGTGCTCCATGTGACGAAAGTCTATCTCAACGAACTGCAGTATCGGGATTTGGAAATCCGGTTTTCCAATGGTATGATCGAGGACTATCACTGCGCCAATTTTGAGCGGGAGTTGGAAAATAAGGAATATATCCGGGAGAATATCCTGCATAATCATCCCACACTTCCCCTTGGAGAGTTTGCCATTGGAACGAATACAACGGCCTATGTGGCGGCTAGGAAATACGGGATTGAAGAAAAACTGCCGATTTTGATCGCTGAGAAAATGGGGCCTCATTTTGCTGTGGGGGATACCTGCTATAGTTGGAGTGAGGACATTAAAGTGTACAACCCCAACGGGAAAGAGATTGTTGCCAGAGATAATTCCATATCGATCAAGAGGAAGGAAGATGTATCAAAGGCTTACTTCCATTGCCACACGGATATTACGATCCCTTACGAGGAATTGGGGAAGATCGCGGTGGTGACCGCTCAGGGCCAGGAGATCAGTCTGCTGGAGAATGGAAGATTCGTTCTCCCGGGTACAGAGATTCTGAATGAGCCATTGAAAGATGCGGATAAATAAGGTATTATCAGGATAAAAATACAGGAGAAAAGAAAGGATGAAAGAGTATGCCAAAAGTAGGAATTGTAATGGGCAGCGACTCAGACCTTAAGGTGATGAGTAAAGCGGCCGCAATGCTGGACAAGTTAGGAATTGATTACGAGATGACGATCATCTCCGCCCATCGGGAGCCAGACGTATTCTTTGAGTGGGCGAAAGCAGCAGAAGGAAAAGGAATGAAAGTGATCATCGCGGGAGCTGGAATGGCGGCTCACCTTCCGGGGATGTGCGCCGCGCTGTTTCCAATGCCGGTGATCGGAGTACCTATGTCAGGAAAGAATCTGGCAGGAGAGGACGCGCTGTTTTCGATCGTCCAGATGCCGCCTGGAATCCCGGTAGCTACCGTGGCCATCGACGGAGGTATGAACGCGGCCATTTTAGCAGCCAAAATTCTTGCTGCTTCCGACGGGGATCTGCTTGAGAAATTGAAAGATTACACAAAAGAGATGAAAGAAACCGTGCAGGGAAAAGCGGCAAAGCTTGAAGAGATCGGTTATGAAGCCTATCTGGCGCAAAAAGTTTAAAGAATGTAAAAACAGCAAAAAGGAGATTGCTATGGATTATAAAAAAGCAGGTGTGGATATTGAGGCTGGTTATAAATCAGTAGAACTGATGAAGGAGCATGTAAAGAAAACCATGCGCCCGGAAGTCCTGGGGGGCCTGGGGGGATTCTCAGGAGCATTTTCTCTCAGTAAGATCAAGGAAATGGAAGATCCGGTCCTGTTATCAGGAACTGACGGCTGCGGGACAAAGGTGAAACTGGCAATGATCATGGACAAGCATGATACCATCGGCATCGACGCGGTGGCTATGTGTGTCAATGATATTGCCTGCGCCGGAGGCGAACCGCTGTTTTTCCTGGATTATATCGCATGCGGAAAGAATTATCCAGAGAAGATCGCCGCAATTGTAAAAGGTGTGGCGGAAGGCTGTCTCCAGTCAGAAGCGGCTCTGATCGGCGGCGAAACCGCGGAGCATCCGGGAATGATGGCAGAGGATGAATATGACCTGGCCGGGTTTGCGGTAGGTGTCTGTGACAGAAAGGATATGATCACCGGAGAGAATCTGAACGCGGGAGATGTATTGATCGGAATGGCTTCTTCCGGCGTACACAGCAACGGATTTTCTCTGGTACGCAAGGTGTTTGAGATGACAAAAGAGTCCCTGGATACCTATTATGAAGAACTGGGAGGGACTCTGGGAGAAGTTTTGCTCGCGCCGACCAAGATTTATGTGAAAGCATTAAAAGCAGTCAAAAAGGCAGGAGTTGCCGTAAAGGCATGCAGCCATATCACAGGCGGCGGTTTCTATGAAAACGTACCCAGAATGTTGAAGGATGGAGTCCGCGCAGTCATTGAAAAGGAAAGCTATCCAATCCCGCCGATTTTCAAAATGCTGGCGGAAAAAGGAAACGTTGAAGAGCATGCTATGTATAATACCTACAATATGGGGCTTGGAATGATCATCGCGGTTGGGCCGGAAGACGTGGAAGCCGCAATGGACGCGATTCGCAGAGCAGGTGAGGATCCATATGTGGTTGGCCGTATCGAGACCGGAGAAAAGGGAGTAGTATTATGTTAAGAGTTGTGGTCTTAGTGTCTGGAGGCGGAACCAATCTGCAGGCAGTCATTGATAAGATAGAGTCTGGAGAAATCCCGGATACAAAGATCGTGGGTGTGATCAGCAATAATCCCGGAGCTTATGCTTTGGAGCGGGCAAAAGCGCATGGAATCCAGGGGAAGTGCGTATCACCGAAGAGTTTTGCCGACCGGGCGGCTTTTAATGAAGGTTTCCTGGCGGAAGTGGATGCGCTCCAGCCGGATCTGATCGTGCTGGCCGGGTTTCTGGTGGTGATCCCCCCGGCGATGATCGAAAGATACCGGAACCGGATCGTGAACATCCATCCATCTTTGATCCCTTCTTTCTGCGGAACCGGTTATTACGGACTGAAAGTGCATGAGGCGGTTCTTGAGCGGGGAGTGAAGGTAACAGGCGCTACCGTTCATTTTGTGGACGAAGGAACAGATACGGGGCCGATCATTCTGCAAAAGCCAGTGGAAGTCCATCAGGAGGATACCCCGAAGAGCCTGCAGAGGCGAGTGATGGAAGAGGCGGAATGGCAGATCCTTCCCCAAGCGATCCGACTGATCGCGGAAGGAAGAATATTGGTGGAAGATGGAAGAGTAAGGATAAAAGAGTAAGGACAGAAGAAGGAGGTCCCAGATGAAAGTATTAATTGTAGGCAGCGGCGGAAGAGAGCACGCGATCGCGTACAGCGTCGCAAAAAGCGAGAAAGTAGATAAGATCTACTGTGTTCCGGGAAACGCGGGAATTGCGGAGTATGCGGAATGCGCGCCGATCGGCCCTATGGAATTCGATAAGATTACGGCATTTGCAAAAGAAAAGGCGGTGGATCTGGTGATCGTAGGAATGGACGACCCGCTGGTAGGCGGCCTGGTGGACGAGCTGGAAGAGGCGGGGATCCGCACCTTTGGCCCTAGAAAAAACGCGGCAATTTTAGAGGGGTCTAAAGCTTTCTCCAAAGATCTTATGAAGAAATACCAGATACCTACGGCGGCCTACGAAACATTTTCTGATCCAGAGAAAGCGCTTGCTTATCTGGAAACGGCCAAATTCCCTATCGTTTTGAAAGCAGACGGCCTGGCTCTTGGCAAAGGCGTACTGATCTGCAATACATTAGAGGAAGCGAAAGAGGGCGTGAAAACCATCATGCAGGACAAGAAGTTTGGCTCTGCCGGGGATGAGATGGTGATCGAAGAGTTTATGACCGGCCGGGAAGTTTCCGTACTTTCCTTTGTAGACGGGAAAACCATCAAGACCATGGCTTCCGCCCAGGATCATAAACGGGCAGGAGACGGAGATACGGGACTGAATACCGGAGGAATGGGAACCTTCTCGCCAAGTCCTTTCTACGCAAAAGAAGTAGAAGAGTTCTGTGAGAAATACATTTACCAGGCTACGGTAGATGCTATGAGAGCAGAGGGACGTCCCTTTAAAGGGGTGATCTTCTTTGGGCTTATGCTGACGGAAGATGGTCCAAAAGTACTGGAATATAACGCGAGATTCGGCGATCCGGAGGCCCAGGTTGTACTGCCCAGGATGAAGAATGATATCATTGAAGTGGCAGAGGCTTGTATTGACGGCACATTAGACCAGGTAGATCTGCAGTTTGAGGACAACGCGGCTGTCTGCGTAGTCCTGGCAAGTGACGGGTATCCGGTGAAATATGAGAAGGGGTTCCCCATTGAAGGATTGGAAGAATTCAAAAAGCATGAAGGATATTACTGCTTCCATGCGGGCACAAAGTTTGATGAAGCAGGCAGGATCGTTACAAGCGGAGGAAGAGTGCTGGGAATCACAGCCAAAGGAAAAGATCTGAAAGAAGCCCGCGCCAACGCGTATGCCGCCGCGGAATGGATAAAGTTTGAAAATAAGTATATGCGGCACGATATTGGAAAAGCGATTGACGAGGCGTAGAAGAAAAATGCACGGTGTCTGACACCGTGCATTTTTGCGCCCTTGATAGAGATGATTTACGATAGAGATGATTTACAAAACCCCAGTCTGAAGGAAGGAGCATAGTCCCTGCCGTTCAGACTGGGGTTATTTTAGACTAGATTAGCTGGCGTTAGCCGGTATCGCCAGTACCGGGATCGGTATTGCCGCCGTCACCGCCTCCGCCGCCGGTGTTGTCACCGCCTCCGCCGCCGGTGTTGTCGCCGCCGGTATTGCCGGTGTCGCCGCCGGTGTTGTCGCCGCCGGTATTGCCGGTGTCGCCGGTATTGCCGGTATTACCGGTGTCGCCGGTGTTGCCGGTGTTGCCGGTGTTGCCGGTATTGCCAGTATTACCGGTGTCGCCGCTGTTATCGGTATTACCGGTATCGCTGCTGCTGTCAGGTTCTTCCACGTTCTCGCCGTCTTCACCTACTACATTTCCATGGCCTGGACAGCTTTCCGTAGGAGCGGTGTCGGCCGCAAAATACTCGGTCGTGCTGGGGCACTGGCCAGCTACCGCAAGTTTGCCGGTGAGAGTACAAACAGTTTTCTTCTCGACAGAACTTGGCATTTCAAAATCTTTATATTCCAGATTCTCGTGGATCCGGCTCATGATTCCTCTCCACAGCCGGAAACGGAAGCTGGTATCGTAATTACATTCTTTGTTGTCATCGTAACCGCCCCATACCGCGCAGGTATAGTATGGAGTATAGCCGCAGAACCAAAGGTCTTTATTGGAAGTGGTGGTACCTGTCTTGCCAGCCACGGGCATATTATCCAGCTGGCAGGAAGTTCCGGTTCCGCTTGTGACTACGGTTTCCATCGCGCTGGTCAAAAGAGCGGCGGTGCTGTCTTTTAACACTGTACGGGTTTCCTGATTGTTTTCCAGAAGCACATTGCCGTCGTGGTCAACGATCTTGGTATACATAGTAGGAGAATTGTAAACGCCTCCGTTGGCGATTGTTGCGTAAGCGGCGCACATTTGATAGTTATAGACACCTTCTGTAACACCGCCGAGAGCCAGGGTCTGGTTTACGTCGCTGTAGATCTCCCCATTGATCTCTTTATCCTTGACCAAGGTGCTGATTCCAAAATCTTCGCAATATTCAAACCCTAATTCCTGAGTGATCTCGTCGCTTACTTTTACCGCGCAGACGTTGATCGAGTTTGCGATGGCGGTACGATAGGTGACGTCGCCTTTGTAGGAACGGCTGGCATTCTGGACCTGCCTTCCGTTCTTGTAAGAGTAAGGCTCATCCCGGACGATGGTTGCCAGAGATTTGCCGCAGGCATCAAGAGCCGGAGCGTAAGCCGCCAGGATTTTGAAACAGGAACCAGGCTGGCGTTTCGCATCCTGGTATGCGCGGTTCAGACCCTGGGTCGTTTTCTCGCCTCGTCCTCCGACCATTGCTTTTATCTGGCCGGTAGCCTGATCCATAATGGTGACAGAGGCCTGAGGCTGGGGAGTGATGGTGATCCGCTCATCGTAGGTGTCGCCTTCCTGTGCGATCGTGGACTTCCATTCCTCTACCATAGCCCGTGCTTCATCTTCGCTGGAATAAAGCAGCCCCTGGTCGTCGCCATAAGTCTCTTTGACATAGTTTTTGATATGGCCGGAACTATAATTTTCTACTGTTCCATCCGCCCGTGTGACAGTCAGCGCATAATCCAGCCCGTATTCTTTCAGTCCCGGATAATTGTCGTCATCATTCATCTCTTCATCGCAGATCTGCTGCATTTCCAGGTTCTGCGTGGAATATATGCTCAGGCCTCCGCTGTAGAGAGCATTGTAAGCCTGCGCTTCACTGTAGCCCAGCTGTTCTTGCAGATCGGTCATGACTTGATCCGCCAGAGCGTCTACAAAATAAGACGTAGAAGTTTCCTGTTCCTCTACCTGGGTGTTTACCTGTTGGATGCGGGCGTAGACATCATCTGCCATTGCCTCGTCATAAGCCGCCTGATCGATATACCCCTGTTCCAGCATATTGTCTAAGACTTTCTGGCGGCGCTCGGCGTTTGCTTCCGGATTTGTTACCGGATTATAGCCGGAAGGGCTCTGAGTGATCGCTGCGATGACCGCGCATTCAGAGAGGGTGAGTTCCGATACATCTTTCCCAAAATAGCGCTGGGCCGCGGACTGGACTCCCAGAGAATTCTGTCCCAGATTGATGGTGTTCAGATAAGCCTCCATGATCTCTTCTTTACTCATCTGCTTCTCGATCTGAAGAGCAAGATACTGTTCCTGGATCTTTCGCTGTAATTTATCATAGAAGGTTTTTTCTTCCGTGAATTCGGGGAAGACATTGTTCTTGATCAGCTGCTGCGTCAGAGTACTGGCGCCTTCAGAAAAATTCCCGGAGGTGATTCCCACCACAGCGGCACGGGCGATACCCTGCAGATCGATACCGTTGTGTTCATAGAAACGCTCGTCCTCGATCGCGACAAAAGCGTGCTGCAGATCTTCCGGGATCTGGTCCAAGGTTTTGTAGACACGATTGGAACCAGAAGCGACAAAACGCTGGATTTCAGTTTCCCCGTCATCCGCATAGACAAAAGTAGTATATCCAGATGGTTTTACATCGTCCGGAGAGACTTCCGGCGTGTCGTCTAAGATTCGCTTGATAAAGACGCCGCCGCCAACGGCCCCGGCGACTCCTACAACAAGCAGACAAAGTAAAAAGGCTTTAAAAAGCCTTACGCCAACTCGTTTTCCCTGCATGGTAGATTTGGACGTGATCTTCTTCTGCTTTTGAGAAGCTTTTTTCTTACCATAATTCATGCGCGTCTGCCTCCTTTATACCTGGTCATTATATCAAATAACAGTATTGAAATAAAGAAAAAAATGAAAACTTCACATTTTGGTAGGAAAATCTTAAGAAATTCGTTATAGTAATAAGGTAAGGCTATGTAGAAGCAAAACTTTTAGAAAGGAACGGCAGCAGCATGCAGTCAGAATATAAAATCATATATCAAGGCGGGCAAGCCCAGATCATAGAGAAAAAGTCCAGATTTATCGCCACAGTCATCCCGGTAGAGACGGAAGAGGAAGCGCTGGAGTTTATTGAGTCCACACGCAAAAAATATTGGGATGCGACTCACAATTGTTATGCCTATGTGATCGGAGACAGGCAGGAGATCCAGCGCTGCAGTGACGATGGAGAGCCGTCCGGAACAGCGGGGCGGCCTATGATGGATGTCCTTTGCGGAGCGGGGATACATAATGCGGCTGTGGTGGTGACAAGGTATTTTGGAGGTACGCTCCTTGGGACCGGAGGGCTGATCCGCGCGTATTCTATGGCTGTTCAGGAGGGGCTTGCTTCTTCTGAGATTATAACCAGAATACCGGGGATTAAACTAAAGATAACTGTAGATTATACAGAATTAGGCAAAATCCAATATCTGCTTGGACAAAAGAAGCTGACGGCCCAGGATGAGGTATATACGGAGAACGTAGAATTTACAGTACTGGTTCCAGAGGCGGAAGCCTCCAGGCTTCAGGAAGAACTGACAGAAGAGACCAATGGAAGGATCATCATGGATATCCAAGGACCCTGCGGGATCGCGAGACGAAATGGAAAACTAACAGAATTGTAGAAAACAGATCGCGGGCCTGTGGGAAAGGGGCCGCGCCGCTTCCCACAGGCCCGCTGCTATGGTGAGGGACATTCCTGCGAAGATCCGCTGTCACACTTGTTAATCGAATTCTGGTTCGATCAGACCAAAACTTCCGTCTTTGCGCCGGTAGACCACGTTGACCTCGTCTGTCTGCGCATTGCAGAATACAAAGAAGTCATGTCCCAAAAGCTCCATTTGTACGCAGGCATCTTCCGGGAACATTGGTTTGATACCGAATTTCTTTGTGCGGACGATGCGGATCTCACCATCGTCTTCTACCACGTCTTGATCATCAAAGAATTCTTGTTTAAAGTTTCCGCCTTCCTGGTGTCTGGCAATCAGTTTATTCTTATATTTCCTGAGCTGACGCTCAATAACCTCTTCTACCAGATCAATGGAAACATACATGTCGCTGCTTTGCTGTTCTGAGCGGATAAGACCGCCCTTGACAGGGATTGTGACTTCTATTTTTTGACGTTCTCTCTGTACGCTTAATGTAACGTGGATTTCCGTATCAGGAGTAAAATACCTTTCCAGTTTTCCTAATTTGTTTTCGATGGCCTGCCTTAAACCTGGCGTAACATCAATGTTTTTGCCGATAATGATAAATTTCATGATACCAACTCCTTTTGACATATTTTCAGAAAGTATAGTCTGACAATTCCTGCCAAAACCATGAATCTATCTGATATATGTAGTATAACATGTTTGGAGTCTAATGTATAGCTCGGATTACTTCGATTCGTGAAATTTTTCCATCATGCATTTTGGCGACACGCAATCCAAAGTTCGTGAAACGGATCAAAGTCCCGACACCGATCTCAATATCTTCCTCTTTGCATTTGCGCAGGAACACATCTTTCAGCGTATCTCCATCTTCATGGGGGATTGAAATGCCAAGGATTTTGTTGATGACCCCTACTTTCGTGGTAGACCGGAAGACGATCTCATCAGAGACGTCAAAATTGGAAAACAGGAATTTCCGGGTGGCAAAAAGAACCGCGATGGCACACACGCCGATCAGGCTGGTCCAGGCGGAAGAATGATCCACGATGATCTGCCGGGCAATGGCGAACAAGAGTACGTCAAATACCGTGGTAGGAGAATGATAGTACATCATGCGGATCAGCTCTACGCCGATGATCAGATTGAAGCATGTTTCCAGCAGATCATCATAGTTGGGCCAAACATCCAGATTGGGAATGTTTCCAAGCTCTCCCACCATGCGCAGAGAGAGCAGAAGGATTCCGATCGCCAGCATAATGGCAATGAAAAACTCCAGGATCGTGGCCAGACGTTTTAAAAAGATGGATACATATTGTCTCATGATTTCCTCCTTCAGAGTTTATTAAGAGCGGTTCGCCCGCTTGCGCATCCGGGGATCCAGGATCTTCTTGCGGAGCCGGAGGCTTTTGGGAGTGACTTCCAGAAGTTCGTCTGTGTCGATAAAATCCAGAGCCTGTTCCAGGCTTAAGATCTTAGGGGGAGTCAGCCGGAGCGCTTCATCAGCGCTGGAAGACCTGGTATTGGTCAGATGTTTTGTCTTGCAGACATTTACTTCAATATCATCCGTCTTTGCGTTCTCTCCAATGACCATCCCGGAGTAGACTTTTTCTCCGGGACCGATGAACAATGTCCCCCGTTCCTGCGCGCTGTATAGGCCATATGTTACAGACTCGCCGGTCTCAAAGGCGATGAGAGAGCCTTGTTTTCGATATTGGATATCGCCTTTATAGGGAGCGTAGCCATCGAAGGCGGTATTCATGATCCCGTTTCCTTTGGTGTCAGTCAGGAATTCGCCCCGGTAGCCGATGAGTCCGCGGGAAGGAATAGAGAATTCCAGGCGGGTGTAGCCGCCGCCGATGGGGCTCATATTGCGCAGTTCTCCTTTGCGCTGGCTCAGCTTTTCAATAACCGTCCCGGTGAACTCATCGGGCACGTCAATATAAGCGGTCTCCATAGGCTCCAGAAGTTTTCCGTTCTCGTCTTCCCGGTAGAGGACCTCTGCCTTGCTTACGGCAAACTCATATCCTTCCCGGCGCATATTCTCGATCAGGACGGAAAGATGGAGTTCTCCCCGACCGGAAACCTTGAAGCTGTCTGTGCTGTCGGATTCTTCCACCCTTAAACTGACATCGGTGTTCAATTCCCGGAACAAGCGGTCCCGCAGATGCCGGGATGTAACGTATTTCCCTTCCTGCCCGGCGAAAGGACTGTCGTTGACGATAAACTGCATGGCGATGGTAGGATCTGAGATTTTCTGGAAAGGGATGGCTTTTGGATTTTCTGGAGAGCATAAAGTATCACCGATGGAAATATCGGAGATACCGGAGATGGCTACGATAGAGCCGATGGTCGCCTCCTTGACATCAACCTTATTCAGACCGTCGAATTCATAGAGTTTGCTAATGCGTACTTTTTCCTGGCGGCTGGGATCATGCTCGTTGACCACAACGGCATCCATGCCTACTCGGATCCGGCCGTTCTCTACCTTTCCGATGCCGATGCGGCCCACATATTCATTATAGTCGATGGTACTGATCAGCACCTGGGTATCTGCGTCCGGATCGCCCTGGGGAGCTGGGATATAGTCAAGAATCGTTTCAAACAGCGGTTTCATATCCCGTTCCTCATCTGTCAGATCCAGGACAGCTACGCCGGCCTTTGCGGAAGCATAGACAAACGGACAGTCCAGCTGTTCTTCGGACGCGTCCAGATCGATAAAGAGTTCCAGGACTTCATCGATCACTTCCTCCGGCCTGGCCTCCGGACGATCGATCTTGTTGATGCAGACAATGACCGGGAGAGACAGATCCAAAGCCTTGCGCAGTACAAATTTGGTCTGGGGCATAGCTCCTTCGAACGCATCGACCACCAGTATAACGCCGTCGACCATTTTAAGCACCCGCTCCACCTCGCCGCCGAAATCAGCGTGGCCCGGAGTGTCCACAATATTGATCTTTGTTCCTTTATAAAAAACAGCGGTATTCTTGGAGAGGATGGTGATTCCCCGCTCCCGCTCAATGGCGTTGGAATCCATGACTCTTTCCGCTACTTCCTGGTTTTCGCGGAATACGCCGCTTTGCTTGAGCAGCTCGTCCACCAGGGTGGTCTTGCCATGGTCGACGTGGGCGATGATCGCGATATTTCTAATGTCTTCACGTTTTTGTTTCATAACAGATCTTCCTTTTCTCTACTTATATTAATATATCAATCATTTTCGTACAACGCTAATAGTGTATCATATTTTTAAAAATTTACAAGTACCAGGAAAATCAGGTTCTAAAACAGAAAGGCTGTTCATAGACTAAATAGTGACCGAGAAATACGATTTAGAGGAAGGGAGATTGTAAAATTATGTCAGATAAGATCATTGAGAACAACCAGGTGACGATCATGGGAGAGGTTGCATCGGCTTTTTCATTCAGCCATGAAGTGTTTGGAGAGGGCTTCTATATGGTGGACGTAAGCGTAAAAAGGCTGAGTAATTCCAGGGATTTGATACCGGTCATGATATCGGAGCGGCTGATCGACGTATCCCAGGATTATACCGGGGAATTCCTGATGGTAACAGGACAGTTCCGATCCTATAACAGGCATGAGGAACAGAAGAACAGGCTTGTGCTGTCTGTGTTTGCCAGGGAGGCGGCGTTTATTGAAGAGGAGCCGGACGGAGCGAAGACCAATAATATCCTGCTGGACGGATACATATGCAAGCTTCCGGTCTACCGAAAGACACCGCTTGGCAGAGAGATCGCGGATCTTCTTCTTGCGGTAAACCGTCCTTATGGAAAGTCGGATTATATTCCCTGTATCTGCTGGGGCAGGAACGCAAGATTTGCCTCTGCCTTTGAAGTAGGAGAACATGTTCAGCTGATCGGCAGGATCCAGAGCCGGGAATATGTGAAGAAATTATCCGAGACGGAAACGGAGAAACGAACGGCTTACGAGGTCTCTGTGAGCAAATTGGAATGCTGTGAAGATTAGACGGTCCCTCATTGACATCATATTTGATTGATGATAGAATTTTTATAAATCAGAATGTCAGGAGGGTAATTATGGCTATTTTTAAGGGTTCTGGCGTGGCGATCGTCACACCGTTTCAAAAGGACGGAAGCATTGATTATGATATGCTGGACCGGCTGATAGACTATCACTGTGAGAATGGAACAGACAGCATCATCATCTGCGGTACTACTGGGGAATCAGCCACCATGACGGAAGAAGAACATATGGAGTGTGTAAAGTTCGCCATTGACCGGGTAAAAGGCAGACTGCCGGTGATCGCGGGGACTGGTTCCAACTGTACGAGAACGGCCATTGACATGTCAAAGGAGGCGGCAGATTACGGCGCGGACGGACTGCTTCTTGTGACACCTTATTATAACAAGGCGACTCAGGCTGGGCTGATCGCGCATTATACGGCGGTGGCGAAAGAAGCCAAGGCTCCGATCATCATGTATAGCGTAGCCAGCCGGACGGGATGTAATATCGAGCCGGCGACGGTGGCTTCTCTGGTGAAGAATGTAGACAATATTGTAGGAGTTAAGGAAGCTTCCGGAAATATTTCTCAGGTCGCGAAGATCATGGCGCTGACAGACGGAAATATTGACCTTTACTCGGGAAATGACGACCAGATCGTGCCGCTTTTGTCTTTGGGCGGCAAAGGTGTGATCTCCGTACTGGCGAATGTGGCGCCAAAAGAGACTCATGATATCTGCGAGAAATTTTTCGCTGGAGACGCGGCAGGAAGCGCCGCGCTTCAACTGAAGGCTGTCCCGCTGATCGAGCAGCTCTTCTGCGAGGTGAATCCGATTCCGGTCAAGAAGGCGGTAAGCCTGATGGGATTCGAGTGCGGACCGCTTCGCATGCCGCTGACAGAATTAACGCCGGAGCATGAGAAGTCGCTTGTTCAGGCAATGAAGGACTTTGGTATCAAGCTGGCATAGAACAGACATGGAACAGCCGCGAAGGCGGCTCAGACGGGAGGACAAAGAAAGAATGGTACGGGCGATCATGCACGGCTGCAACGGAAGAATGGGCCGTGTGATTACAGAGATGATAGAAAAAGAACCAGAGATGGAGATCGTGGCAGGCGTAGACGCATATACAGGCACCCCCAATACCTATCCGGTATTTGAGACCATTGGGGCATGTGACGTTGAGGCGGATGTGATCATTGATTTTTCCACAGCTTCAGCGGCAGACGATCTGCTGGCTTACGCAAAGGAACACAAAATGGCGCTGGTCCTGTGTACGACAGGGCTTTCAAAGGAGCAGATCGAAAAAGTGGGCGAGACGGCGAAGGAAACGGCGGTTCTCAGATCCGCTAATATGTCCATGGGCATTAACCTGCTTTTGAAATTACTGAGGGATGCTTCTAAAGTGCTGGCGAACGCGGGCTTTGATATTGAGATCGTGGAACGCCATCACAACCAGAAGCTGGACGCGCCAAGCGGAACCGCGCTTGCGCTGGCGGATGCGGTCAATGACGCTCTGGGACAAGAATATCATTATGTATATGACAGAAGCGATAAGCGTCAGAAACGGGACGAGAAAGAAATCGGAATTTCCGCGGTGCGCGGAGGCACTATTGTGGGGGACCATGAAGTGATCTACGCGGGGACAGACGAAGTGATCGAATTCAAGCACACAGCTTATTCCAGAGCGATCTTTGCAAGAGGCGCTGTGGAGGCGGCCAAATTCCTGGCGGGGAAGCCGGCGGGACATTATGACATGGCTGATGTGATCGAGGCGCAGCAAAGCCGATAAGTTTAGCGAAGAAATCACTGTGTGTGAAAATTACATATGGGGAGGAGTTTATGAGAGATCTGGAAGAACGTTATCTAAAGAGACTTTCCGAACTTTATCCTACCATCGCAAAGGCATCGACAGAAATCATCAATCTGCAGGCGATCTTAAACCTGCCTAAAGGAACAGAGCATTTTTTGACTGATATTCATGGGGAATATGAGGCTTTTTCTCATGTTTTAAAGAATGGCTCCGGTTCCGTAAAGCGGAAGATTGAAGATGTTTTTGGAAATACTGTGAGTAGCAGGGACAAACAGGCCCTTGCTACTCTTATTTATTATCCAAGAGAGAAGATGGAACGGATTCGGAAAACAGAAGAAAACCTGGAGGATTGGTACAAGATCACATTATACCGTTTGATCGAAGTATGTAAAAGCGCCGCCAGCAAGTATACCCGCTCAAAAGTGCGCAAGGCCCTGCCGGAAGAATTCTCTTATGTGATCGAGGAGCTGATCACGGAGAAGCCGGAGCTTACAGATAAGGAGTCCTATTACAGTTCCATTATCAGCACGATCATCCGTCTGGGAAGAGCGGAAAAGTGTATTACTGCGTTCAGCAGGGTGATCCAGCGGCTGACGGTAGATCATCTTCACATTCTGGGCGACATCTATGACCGGGGACCTGGACCGCATATTATCATGGATAAGCTGATGGACTATCACAGCGTGGACATTCAGTGGGGCAATCATGATGTGCTCTGGATGGGAGCCGCGGCGGGGCAGAGAGCCTGTATTGCCAATGTAATACGAATCTGTGCCAGATATGGGAACCTGGATATTTTGGAAGATGGATATGGGATCAATCTTCTCCCGCTTGCGGCGTTTGCAATGGATACTTACAGAGACGATCCATGCGCCTGTTTCGCCCTGAAAAGCCCGCCGGCACATGGAGAAGGAGAGCGGGCCATGGATATGCGGATGCACAAAGCCATCTCCATCATCCAGTTTAAAGCGGAAGGCCAGGCAAGCCGGAGGAATCCGCAGTTCCATCTGGAACACCGGGATCTGCTGCACAAGATCGATTACCAGAATGGCACGATAGAGCTGGATGGAAAAATCTACGAACTGTTGGACAAGAACTTTCCTACCATAGATCCCAAGGACCCCTATCAGCTTTCCAATGAAGAAGAAGAGATCATGGAACGGTTGGAACAGGCGTTTCGCAACTGCGGGAAACTGCAGGATCATATGCGGTTCCTGCTGAATAAAGGGAGTCTCTACAAAGTATATAATAAGAACCTTCTGTATCACGGATGTGTACCCCTTATGGAAGACGGCCAGCTGAAGGAGGCCAATATATTTGGGGAAAAAAGAAAAGGGGCGGGGCTGTACCGGATCTTGGAAGAATATGTGCGGAAAGGTTTTTACGCGGAAGCTGCGGACCAGCGGCAGCGGGGACGGGACATGATGTGGTATATCTGGCAGGGACAGGATTCTCCTTTGTTTGGCAAAGACAAGATGGCTACATTTGAGCGGTATTTTCTGAAAGACAAAGAGACCCATATAGAGAAGAAGAATCCTTATTACCGGTATCTGGAAGATCCGCGGGTAATAGATGGGATCTTAAAAGAATTCGGGTTGGAAGGAGAAGAATCCCATATTATCAACGGACATGTGCCGGTACGGCTGAAAGATGGGGAAAGTCCGGTGAAATGTGATGGGAAAGTACTGGTCATCGACGGCGGATTTTCCAAAGCATATCAGAAGGAAACCGGGATCGCGGGATATACGCTGATCTATAATTCTTATGGTCTGATCTTGGCGGCCCATGAGCCATTTGAATCAACTGAAAACGCGATAGAGAAAGAGAGTGATATCCATTCAGACAGCATAGTGGTCAAAAAAGTCATGCGCCGCAAAAAGGTGGGCGATACGGATATCGGAACAGAACTAAAAGCTCAGATCAAAGATTTGGAAGAACTTGTAAAAGCTTATCGGAGCGGACGGTTGACAGAGAAAATATAATAGGCAAAAAAAGCCAGCGAATAAAAAGTATAGAATCTCCCATTTTGCAGATATTACTAACACCAGGAAATACCTGATAATCAAAGAATATACATGAAAGGGAGATTTTGACCATGAAACAGTTTAAAAAACTACTGGCCGTGTTTCTCTGTGCGGGAGTGCTGATGAACCTTGCCGCCTGCGGAAGCGACGGCAGCGCCAAAGACAACGGCGCGGTAAACACAGAGACCACAGAGGATAGGGACCAAAACAGCGCAGATCGGGAGGAGGCCGATATGAACGGCGCTACAGACGGAACCGCGGATGATGGCGTGCTGGATGAAATTGGAAATGATGTTAAAGATGGCGCGGAAGATATTGGGAATGACGTGAAAGACAATGTGGAAGACATGGAGAAGGATGCCAAGGACGCCAATGACCGGGAGGCCGCAGAGGATGCCCGGTAGATGAAAAAAGACAGACACCGAAAAGGAAGACGGCGGAAAATCCGCGGTCTTTCTTTTTGAGTCCGGGACCTTTTCCGACAGGCTGATTTTACGTGGATTTTACAAAGAAGCGGTGGAGAATAAAGGATAAGGACTTCATAATAAAAGAAGGGGGATCGGTCTGGTGAAGAGAACCTGGAATGGAGGAAATGCTGTGAATGGAATTATGATCGTAAGTTTACTGGCTGGTGTCTTGTTTCTTTGTCTGGCGGCGCGGGGGCTTTGGAAAGCAAAAGCATGGTTTGGCGCGCGCAGGCTTACGGCGGAAATTGTAGGGATCGAACATCAGGAGGCATGGAAGGGAGAAGAAGTGATCGCCAATGAAGATTCTTGTACAGAGGTGACGCTGCAGTTTTTCTGTGACGGCCGTATGGTCAGGAAGAAGAAGAAATATCAAGGTCTTCTGGAGACTCCGCAAAGCTGCGGGAAGCGGATGCCGGTTTTCTATGTCCCGGATACAGACCGGTGGATCCTGCGAAAAGACGTGCGGGCAAATTGGATTTGGCAGCTTTTAGCGGCTTTCTTTTTCTTATGTATGGCTTTTTGCTTTGTGGAGGCTGGAGGAGGGACTGCCGCTGAACTGACGGCGGATGGTGTGATCGGTCCATCTTACGCGGGAAGGGCTCTGCGCATATCCGCGGGGTGCCTGTCTCTTCTGGCGGGCTTCCAGTGCGGAAGGAAAATTGTTCCCGCATGCTTTTCCCCGATTTTTTTCCTGCTGTGGTGGAAGTTCCAGGAGTCCAGAGGCGCGCTGGAAGCGGTAGAGGCCAAGTTTGCGGGGATGGTCTGTCGGACAGAACCGGAACATGAAGAACATGATTATCCAGTATTCTTATACTGCAGCCAAGGAGAATGGAGGAAGTGGTATTCCAACAATATAATGATAAAAGGAGATTACCAGCTGGGAGAGTATGATACGATCTACCGTGAGAAAAGGACTGGAGATTTTTATCAAAGGCCAACTGGTCTGGATATTTTTACCGCCGCGATCTTTGGTTTTGTATTCCTGGTCTGTCTGGTCTTTGCGGTCTCTCTGCTGGGATTTGGGGGAAATCTGATCTATACTGGGATTACGGGCGTGTGGGAATGATTCGGCCCTTCGCTGGATTCCCGCTCTTCCCTTGCTTTGGGGATTGTGGTATACTGTACCAATAAGCGCCGGCTCAAAAAGGACGCGCCGGCAATAGTTCAAAGGAAAGAACTAAAAAGGAGATACATAATATGGCAAGAGAATTACTGATGGGAAATGAGGCCATCGGTCTGGGGGCTGTCCACGCGGGCATCAGCCTGGCGGCGGGGTATCCGGGGACGCCTTCCACAGAAATCCTGGAGACGGTGGCAAACTATAATAAGGAGAAGCGCATCCATGTAGAATGGTCTGTCAATGAGAAGGCGGCTCTTGAGGTGGCGGCGGGAGCATCCTATGCGGGAGCCAGAACACTTGTGACCATGAAGCAGGTGGGACTTAATGTGGCAAGCGATCCGGTGATGAGTCTGGCTTATATTGGAGTGGAAGGCGGAATGGTGATCGTCGCGGCGGATGATCCGGGACCGATTTCTTCCCAGACAGAGCAGGATACAAGAAGGTTTGGGGCGTTTTCTAAGCTTCCGGTCTTTGACCCCGTTTCTCCAGAGGAAGCGTATGAAATGGTAGAAGAAGCGTTCCGGTATTCAGAAGCATACCATACACCGGTAATCCTGCGTCCTACCACGCGAGTCTGTCATGGCTGCGCTTCTATTGAAGTAAAAGAAGAATCTTGGAAGTCCGCGCCAAGAGGATTTGTCAAAGACGCCGGGCGTTGGGTGATCTTTCCCAGACTTTCTTATCAAAACCATAAGAAGATAGAGGCAAGAAATGAAGAGCTTTCCCGCCAGTTTTCTAAATGTCGTTTCAATCATATAGAAGGCGGCATAAAAGGCGCAGACGGTGTGCCGCGAAAGGGCATCGCCGCGGGAGGCGTTTCCTATGCCTATGTGAAAGAGTCTCTGCCGGAAGAGGTGCCTCTTCTGAAGATTGGCACGCCCCATCCATTTCCGGAAGAGCTGGTGGTTGAATTCCTAAAAGGGCTGTCGGAAGTGTTGGTCCTGGAAGAATTAGATCCTATAATTGAAAAAGAATTGCTTTGTATCGCCGGAAAGTATCATCTTCCGGTTACGATCAAAGGGAAGCTGACCCATGATACCCAGAATGCGGGCGGGAACAGTGTGGAGAGCGTGAAAGCGGATTTGGCTGCTTTTCTGCCGGAATATCCGGAACTTGCGGAAACTGAAGAAAGTGCCGGAAAGGAGACGGAACAGCCCGCGCTTCCGATCCGTCCTCCGGTATTGTGCGCGGGCTGTCCCCACAGGGCGTCCTTCTATGCGGTAAAACGGGCGGTAAAAGGGAGAAAAGCGGTTTACAGCGGGGATATCGGATGTTATACGCTGGGGAACGCTAAACCTTTGGATATGGTAGATACCTGTCTTTGTATGGGAGCGGACGTTACCATTGCCCAGGGCCTGCATATCATAGAACCAGATGCGGTAAACTTTGCATTCATTGGAGATTCTACGTTTTTCGCGTCTGGAATTACGGGAGTGGTAAACGCGGTTTATAATCAGACGGATATTGTACTGATCATTCTGGACAATTCCACGACGGCTATGACCGGCCACCAGCCCCATCCGGGAACGGGCAGGACTATGATGGGAGAGATCGTGGAGAAGATCAGTATCCGGAAGATTCTGGAAGGCATTGGCGCGGCCAAGATCGTGGAGGCGGATCCGCTGGATCTGGAAGCGGCGGAGAACGCGGTCAAGCAGGTGCTGGATGTGCGGGGAGTCCGTGCGGTGATCTTTCGGTCTCCCTGCATCGCGGTAACAAAACCCAAGAAGCAGTATCAGGTGGAGGAAGAGACATGTACCTTCTGCCGTCAATGCATTCGGGAGATCGGGTGCCCGGCGATCTCAGCAGAAGACGGGAAAGCCCATATCGAGCCGTCCCTGTGCTTTGGCTGCGGGCTGTGTACTCAGATCTGCCATTTTAACGCCATAAAGGAGGTGGGGGCACATGAATAAGAATTGTCTGCTGTGCGGCGTGGGGGGGCAGGGAGTGATCCTGGCCTCAAAGCTGATCGCCTATGCGGCTATGGAGAAAGGACTTCAGGTGCGGACCACGGAGACCATCGGAATGTCTCAGAGAGGAGGAAGCGTGGTCAGCCACGTGCGTATGGGCGAGGCGGTCCACTCACCTATGATCCCCAAAGGAAAAGCAGATATACTTCTGGCTTTTGAGCCTGCGGAAGCAGTGCGGAACCTGGTTTATCTGAGGGAAGGCGGCGTAGTGGTCGTGAACCGGAAGGCTGTGAAATCAGCGGCTTCCACTCTGAGCCAGGACGGATATCAGGGACCGGAGATGCTGGAATTCTTAAGCAGACAGAATCTCCGCCTATATGTGGCAGACGGAGAAGCGCTGTGCGCTCAGGCAGGATCTCCGAAGGTGCTCAACGTCGCTCTTCTTGGGGCGGCCGCGGCCAGCAAAGCTTTGGATCTGACGCCGGGGGATCTTGAGACGCAGATCCGGAGAAAAGTAAAACCGTCTTATGTGGATATGAACTTGAAGGCCCTGGCCCTTGGCGCCAAGGTGGAAAAGGAAGGGAGGCCCAGCCGATGAAAATGACAGAATTACAGTTTCGACTGATCAAAGCAAATTTGAAGGTACTGACATCGAAGCCTTGCTTTTATAAAGAAAAATTCAAAGACATTGATATGGATTCTATCCAGAGTCAGGAAGATTTTGAGAAACTGCCGTTTACCTGGAAAGGAGATCTCAGAGAAGCGTACCCGCTGGGGCTCCAGGCAGAGCCGGACGAAGAGATCGTGCGGATCCATTCGTCTTCCGGGACTACGGGAACTCCGGTGATCATCCCTTATACGCAGAAAGATGTGGACGACTGGGCGAAAATGTTTGCCCGCTGTTATGAGATGGCCGGGATCACGGCTCTGGACCGGATCCAGATCACGCCGGGGTATGGACTGTGGACTGCCGGGATCGGATTCCAGCTTGGCGCGGAACATCTGGGGGCGATGACAATCCCAATGGGGCCGGGGAATACGGATAAACAGCTTCGGATGATGCAGGACCTGAAGGCGACAGTGCTTTGCGCTACTTCTTCTTACGCCCTTCTTCTTGCGGAAGAGATCGCAAAGCGGAACCTGACGGATAAAATCTATCTGAAAAAAGGCGTGATCGGTTCGGAACGCTGGGGCGAGAAGATGAGAAAAAGAATCGCCGCGGAGCTTGGCGTCCAGCTTTATGATATTTATGGACTGACGGAAGTGTACGGCCCAGGCATCGCCATGAGCTGCGATTATGAATGCGGCATGCATTACTGGGACGACTATGTATACTTTGAGATCGTAGATCCTAAGACCGGGGAAAATGTGCCGGATGGAGAGATCGGAGAATTGGTGATCACTACGCTGCGCAAGCAGGGAGCGCCGCTGATCCGTTACCGTACCCATGACCTGACCAGATTTATTCCGGGAGACTGTCCATGCGGGTCCAGATTCCCCAGGATCGATACGCTGATCGGACGGACCGACGACATGGTGAAAGTCAAAGGCGTGAATATCTTCCCAAGCCAGATCGAAGAGATGTTAAAAGGAGTGGAAGAGGCGTCCAGTGAGTATCAGTTCATGCTGGATCATATGAACGGCAAGGATGTGTGCACACTGTTTGTAGAGATCAACAAAGGAGCAGACCCAAAGGCGGCCGCCAGAGTGATCCAGCAGGAATTTAAGAGCAAGATCGGGATCATGACCAACGTAAAACCAGTGGCCATCGGGGATCTGCCCCGCAGCGAGAAGAAATCCACACGCATCTTTGATAACCGGTACTAGGAAAGGAACACAGACATGAGATTTCGCCCGTGTATTGATATCCACAATGGAAAAGTAAAGCAGATCGTAGGCGGCAGCCTTACGGACGAAGGGAACCAGGCCCAGGAGAATTTTGCCACAGAGCAGGGAGCGGAGTATTACGCAAAGCTTTATCAGAAAGACGGTCTCTTAGGCGGCCACGTGATCCTTTTAAATCCGGCGTCTTCTGAGTATTATCCAGAAACAAAGCGCCAGGCCCTGAATGCCCTCAAGGCTTATCCCGGAGGTCTGCAGATCGGCGGAGGGATCACCGCGGAAAACGCCGGGGAATACCTAAGCGCCGGGGCCAGCCATGTGATCGTGACTTCGTATATTTTCCAGAATGGTCAGATCTATTGGGAGAATTTGGAAAAGCTAAAACAGTCTGTTGGAAAAAAACATATTGTGGTGGACGTAAGCTGCCGGAAAAAGGACGGAGCTTACTATATCGTAACGGACCGCTGGCAGAAATTTACAGAAGTAAAATTGGAAGAAAGCATTTTGGATAAGATCAGCCAATGTTGTGATGAGTTCCTGGTCCATGGAGTAGACGTGGAGGGGAAGGCGGCTGGCGTGGATGAAGAACTGGCCGCTCTCCTTGGAAACTGGTCCGCGGTTCCGGTGACCTATGCCGGAGGTATCGGCAGTATGGAGGACTTGGAACGTTTCTTTCAGATCACGGGAGGAAGACTGGACTTTACCGTGGGAAGCGCCCTGGATCTCTTTGGAGGGAACCTGCCTTATGATCGGGTGAAAGGATATCGGGGAAGTTCTGGAGAGTGTTAGCGGATAGGAGAAAGGAGGCGTCTTATGAAAAACCAGTTTGGGACAGCGCTTCGGGCACAGATGGAAAAACTGGGGTTAAAAGAAAGCCAACTGGCGGAGGCTCTTGGGTATGATGCCACATATATTAGTAAATGGGTCAGTGGGAGCAAGCTGCCTTCTTCCCGCAATGCACAACAGATCATACAAAAGGTTTCTGATTTTTTTACAGAACAGTCGGAAAAGCAAGAGGATTCCTTTTTTGATGAGTTGAAAAGGGCCTATGACAAGGATAGCAGCTATCTGAATTTTCAGGCGTACAGCAGCGGCCAATTGGCAATGATCAATGACTCCAAGCAATTGTGCCAAATGGTGAAAGATGTGCTGCTGCGGACAGGAGGCAGTGACAGGCGGGAGATTTCTATTATGGCAGCCTTTGATCTCTTTGGGTTGTTTGGCAGTGAATTCAGGTATCTGATCCGGGAACTTCATGATACGGGTGTGAGAAAAGTGGAGTTAAGACTGGCGCTGGATCCAGAATTATTAAGCCAGGAGGAATGGGGCCGTTTTTATACGGGGAATATCCTGCATACGATTGATTCACTAGAATATGTAGAAATGTCGGTTGTGGCTTTGGAACCGGGCGCGCCTCAGATCTTGGTCATTGACGGTCTGTTCTGCGCGCAGATATTATGGAAAAAAGACAGTCATTTTATGGCGGTTTATTCATTGGAAACCGATATGACAGAACGGTTTGCGCAGATTGTCACACAGGTTTTAGAAAATGGGGAGAAGCTGCTGGATCCGGCGAAGCCGGAGAGTTTAAAGCGGACGAATGCGCAGATAGAGACATATTCGGATCAAAGGCAGTGGCTGTTTTTCAATGAACCGCCGTCTATACTTTTCCCGGATGAGATCATGGATTCTTTGATCAAACGCGCAGAGTCAAAAGATTATATGGATCACTTGATAAAAATGAAGAACATTTTTTCTAAATGGACTTGCAGATCTCAGATTGACCTGGTGCTGTATGCTTCAAGACTTGGCCAGTATCTGTCTGATGGACGTATCAGCGTGGGGAATGTAGAACAGAAGCTGACAAAAGACCAGGTGGACAGTCATTTGCGGCATTTGGCTAAGATTATGGAAGCAAATCCGCAATTGCGTGTCTGGCTGATTCGGGATACGGTGCAATTAGGAGAAGAATTCCGATGGTGTCCCTCAATTTTTATCGATACACATTTGCTGTATCTTGAGACTGCCAAAAATGCATCCATTGATAATTTTCACATTTCTATGGACCCCAGAATGAGGGAGGCTTTTAAGCGGTTTTTTGAGAATATGCTGAAACAGTCTTTTTGCAGCAGAATAACTGGGGAAGAACTTTTTGCGGTATCTATAGAAAGGAAAATAGAATAATCAAGAATCTTAGATATGGACTTGGATACATGAATTTCATGAATTCAGGTCCATTTGTTTTTCCTGTGACAGAATTCAGACAGGTTCAGTTGCCGGGAACAGGCGCTCCATGTATGCTTTAATTAGGAACTGGTGGTGGAGGTTGAGAAGGGAGAAATGCGGAATGGATATAAAGATAAATGATTTTATTAAATCTCAGGATAAGACAATGTATATTGATGATGACCCTTCACAAGCATCATCTCTGTCGATTGACTGCGGCGAAGGGATTAATATTATGCAGATTCCCCCTTGCTGGATGTCAGCGATTGAAAATCTGGACCTGGAATACATCCGGACCTATCCTCATACGCCGGGATTAAAAGAAGAAATCGTCCATTATTGGAAGGAGTGCGCAGCGATAGATGAGGAGAATATCTTTTTCATAGAAGGTTCTATGGATGGAATCCGTATCGCGTGTCGCGTGTTCCTGGAAAGAGGAGATCTGGTACTTGGAAATATTCCCACTTTTAACGCGGCGGAAGGCGAGATTAAGCTAAGCGGCGCAAAATACGATGGGATACTGCTGGAAGAGAAACAGAATTATGCGTTTGACTGCGGCAGATTTTTGGAGAAACTAAATGGTGGATATAAGATGGTATTTCTTGATAATCCCAACAATCCTACGGGACAGGTCATTCCATTGGAACAAATCCGGAAGATTGTAGATAAGGCGGCGGAATATGGGATAGGTGTCATTGTCGATGAAGCATATGGAGATTATATGTCTAAGGAGAATTCTGCGGCCAACCTGCTGGATCGATTTGAGAATGTGGCTGTCCTGCGCACCTTTTCTAAAGGATTTGGACTGGCAGGAATGAGAATCGGCTATATGATCACAAGCGGCGGACAGTTGAGCCGGGCAGTTTCAAAAGTGACGGATGGATATAAAGTGGGAATATTGTCCCGCCTGTTGGCAGTCAAAGCGCTGAGAGACACAGACTTTCTGAAGAGGGTAAATGAAGAGGCTGGAAAATTGAAAAAGGTTTTCCTTGAGGAAACCTGGGAGAATCTGAGTATTTCTGCAACAGGGAAAAACGTGCCGATCATGTTGTTGAGTCACAAAGAAACGAATGTGGATCTGGCCGGCTGTCTTGCGGAATATGGGATCAAAGCGATCTCTGGGATGGAATTTGACGGAATAGGGAAGAATAGTGTTAGATTCCGGGTGCCGCCGCAAAAAGATTTAGAAGAAGTG
Organism: Lachnospiraceae bacterium KGMB03038; assembly: GCA_007361935.1. Classification (NCBI taxonomy): domain Bacteria; kingdom Bacillati; phylum Bacillota; class Clostridia; order Lachnospirales; family Lachnospiraceae; species Lachnospiraceae bacterium KGMB03038. The sequence goes on from CP041667.1 coordinate 987,392, forward strand.
CTGAGGGCATTGAAAGAGATAGACAAACGCTAGACAGGATTATAGAAGGAAACGGAGTTGGGAACGCAGGGCATTGCGCCTTGGCGGTCTGCTCCGTTTCTTTTTTATTTTTGCTTCTCCATAAGATAAAAAGTGCTATAATCTAAGCAAAAATAACAACGTTAAAAGATATCTGCCAGTTAAGAAAAGAGAACGTGTATGTAAGAAGGGAGCAAATTTAATGAAAAAGTTTGTGCCAACGTTAAGTATAGTACTGTTTCCGTATGCCGTTGCGTTTGTACTGTACTGTATTTTCAGCGGTTTTCTAATGGAAAATATTTTTCAAAACAATGCTTATCTCTGTCTGATCCTATTAGTTATCATTTGGGCAGTGGCTTTCGTTTGCGCGGTTTCGACTTGCGCGGCCAGTTTGATAAGAAAATGGGATTTCGTTGAATTGTGCCGAGTAAATTTGTTGATTAAAACAATTTCAATTCCAGCATACCTTTTTATTTTTATATTTGGAATTGTATGTATGCTTACAATTTTTACATTTGCGATTTCCGTTATTCTGATGGTTTTAGATGTGATGTCTATTATATTAAGCGGTTTAATTGGTATATCTGCTGTTAAACGCAGTTACGATAATGAGGCTATATCAGCAGGTGAAATGGTTCTTTACAGTATTCTTCAATTTGTTTTTTGCGCGGATGTGATCATTTCTATTATTGTATTTCACAAATCAAAGAAAAAATCGAAAGCCGGTGTTTGAATCATTTCCTGTAAAATATATTGTGTATCAAGGATAAACGAGATAATAAATCCTAGTTGAATAAAGGGGAAGGAAACGCTTATGAAATTATCGGATATGTCTAACGGTCCCGACTGGATCATATGGGCGGCGGCAGCTTTATTTGCCCTTATCTCCATCATCCTGCTGTCTGGACGCGGAAGCGGGCTGATCGCGGGATACAATACGGCTTCAAAGGAAGAGAAGGCAAAGTATAACGCGAAAAAGCTATGCAGGGTATATGGAGGCGGAATGGCGGTCATTACCATTCTTCTCTTGGTCATGGGAGTGTTAGAAGACCAGCTGCCTGCCTGGTTTGCCTACATAGCGGTGGGGATCATTGTTCTTGACGTTTTGGTGCTGATGATCCTTGGGAATACGGTTTGTAAAAAGCGGTAGGTGCCCAGAGCCGAGGCGCCAACTCCGCCGCGCCATTCGCAAAATCCGCGTCTGCGACGCTTGCCCCGGCAGAAATGCCGGGATTTTGCTCATAGGAAGGCGCGCCACTCAAACAGAATACCACTCGAAACTTCATGCAAGCATGAGTTTACTCGTGGCACCCTGCTTGGCGGAGTTGGAAGAGTGGAATTGTAAACACTTTGTAAACGGCTTGAATTGAGGGGTAGTTAGTGCTAGAATGGAAAATGATTAAATTTATGACAAGGAGTTTATGTCTAGCATGGGTTTAATAGAGAAAATTTTTGGAACGCATAGTGAGAATGAACTGAAAAGGATCTATCCTATCGTAGATACGATCGAGGCGATGGAACCTGAAATGCAGTCTCTCTCAGATGGCGAACTTAAGGAAAAGACTAGAGAATTTAAGAAAAGGCTTTCGGATGGAGAGTCTCTGGATGATATTCTTCCGGAAGCTTTTGCGGTTGTTCGGGAGGCGGCGTCCAGGACTCTTGGAATGAAGCACTACCGGGTTCAGCTGGTGGGCGGTATCATCCTTCATCAGGGACGTATCGCAGAGATGAAGACAGGTGAAGGAAAGACGCTTGTTTCTACACTGCCTGCTTATTTAAATGCGCTGACCGGCGAAGGCGTCCATATTGTAACGGTCAATGACTATCTGGCGAAACGTGACGCCCAGTGGATGGGGCAGGTTCATGAATTCCTGGGCCTGACTGTGGGAGTAGTCCTAAACGGCATGGACAGTGATGAGCGCCGTGCCGCTTATAATTGCGATATTACTTATGTGACGAACAATGAGCTTGGATTCGACTATCTGAGAGACAACATGGTGATCTATAAGGAGCAGCTGGTGCAGAGAGGGCTGAAATACGCCATCATCGATGAAGTGGACTCTGTATTGATCGATGAAGCCAGAACTCCTCTTATCATATCCGGACAGAGCGGCAAATCTACTAAACTCTATGAGGCCTGCGATATCCTGGCCCGGCAGCTGGAACGCGGAGAGGCCAGCGGAGAGTTTTCCAAGATGAACGCCATCATGGGCGAAGAGATCGAAGAGACCGGAGATTTCATTGTCAATGAGAAAGAGAAAAATATCAATCTGACCGAAGACGGTGTGAAGAAAGTAGAGAAATTCTTCCATATCGACAACTTGGCAGACCCGGAGAACCTGGAGATCCAGCACAATATTATTCTTGCGCTGCGGGCTCATAATCTGATGTTCAGGGATCAGGACTATGTAGTGAAGGACGACGAGGTGCTGATCGTAGATGAATTTACCGGGCGTATCATGCCGGGACGGCGTTATTCCGACGGTCTCCATCAGGCGATCGAGGCAAAAGAGCATGTAAAGGTAAAGCGGGAGAGCAAGACTCTCGCTACGATCACCTTCCAGAATCTTTTTAATAAATTTGCGAAAAAAGCAGGTATGACAGGTACGGCCCTGACGGAAGAAAAGGAATTCCGTGAAATCTACGGCATGGACGTAGTAGAGATTCCGACCAATGTACCGGTGATCCGTAAGGATTTGGAAGATGCGGTATACAAGACCCAGAAAGAGAAGTTTAAGGCGGTGTGCGATGCCATTGAAGATGCGCACGCAAACCACCAGCCAGTGTTGGTAGGTACCATTACCATTGAGAATTCAGAACTTTTAAGCGGAATGTTAAAGCGGCGCGGAATCAAGCATAACGTACTGAACGCGAAGTTCCATGAGATGGAAGCGGAGATCGTTGCCCAGGCAGGCGTGCACGATGCGGTAACGATCGCTACAAATATGGCTGGACGTGGTACGGATATCAAGCTGGACGATGAGGCAAGAGCGGCCGGAGGACTGAAGATCATTGGTACAGAACGGCATGAGTCCCGTCGGATCGATAACCAGCTCAGAGGACGTTCCGGACGTCAGGGAGATCCGGGAGAGTCCAGATTCTACATTTCTCTGGAGGATGACCTTATGCGTCTGTTCGGCTCAGAGCGTCTGATGAGCATCTTCAATACGCTGGGTGTGGAAGAAGGGGAGCAGATCGAGCATAAGATGCTGTCCAGCGCCATTGAGAAGGCGCAGCAGAAGATCGAGAGCAATAACTTTGGCATCCGTAAGAACCTGTTGGAGTACGATCAGGTAATGAATGAGCAAAGAGAGATCATTTACGAAGAGAGACGCCGGGTTCTGGATGGAGAGAATATGCGGGATTCTATCTTCCACATGATCAATGACTATATCGAGAATACGGTGGATATGATGATATCCTCAGATCAGGACAGCGAGGACTGGGATCTGACAGAATTGAACATGACGATACACAAGACGATCCCTATGCCCTTTATCAGTGAAGAAGATGTGAAGGACATGAGCCAGAAAGAACTGAAGCATCTTCTGAAGGAACGGGCCGCAAAGGCTTATGAAGCAAAAGAAGCAGAGTTCCCAGAGCCGGAACATTTGAGAGAAGTAGAGCGGGTAGTCCTTCTGAAAGTCATTGACGCAAGATGGATGGCTCATATCGATGATATGGATCAGCTCAGACAGGGAATCGGCCTGCAGGCTTACGGCCAGAGAGATCCGAAAGTCGAGTACAAGATGCTGGGATACGATATGTTCGGCGAGATGACAAAGAGCATTACAGAGGATACTGTGCGCACATTGTTCCATGTAAGGATCGAACAGAAGGTAGAAAGAGAACAGGTGGCCAAAGTAACGGGAACCAATAAGGATGACTCTGCAGCCAAAGCGCCAAAGAAACGGGCGGAGAAGAAGATTTATCCAAATGATCCATGTCCCTGCGGAAGCGGCAAGAAATACAAACAGTGCTGCGGACGCAAATAAAAAGTAATAAATGATAGAACGAAATGAGGTGACAAGATGGTCGAGTTAGATCAGTATAAGAGTCTGATGAACGCTTACGAAGAACCTCTTGCCGAAATGAGGGATTCACTTTGACGTCTCTGGCAAGGAAAAGCGGATCGAAGAACTGGAGAGAAAAATAGAAGAGCCGGGATTCTGGGATGACCCGGAGCAGTCCCAGAAGGTGATGAAAGAATTAAAGAGCCTTCAGGAACTGGTAAAGAGAATGAGGGAACTGGGCCAAAGCCGGGAAGATATCATGGTCTTGATCGAAATGGCATATGAGGAAAACGATGGCTCTATGGCGAAGGAGATCCAAGAAGAAATCGGGCAGTTTGAAGAACAATTTGAAAACTTGAGGACACAGACCCTGCTCTCCGGAGAGTATGACGGCTGCAGCGCTATCGTAACGATCCATGCGGGAGCGGGCGGGACTGAGTCCTGCGACTGGGCCGGAATGTTATACCGGATGTATACCCGGTGGGCTGAGAGAAAAGGATTCTCGATCCAGGTGCTGGATTTTCTGGACGGGGATATCGCCGGCATCAAGGGAGTAACCTTTCAGGTGGACGGCGAAAACGCTTACGGATATCTGAAGTCTGAGAAGGGAGTGCACCGTCTGGTGAGGATTTCCCCATTCAACGCCGCGGGAAAGCGGCAGACGTCTTTCGCTTCCTGCGATGTGGTTCCTGATATTGAAGACGATATTGATATTGAGATCGCGGATGACGATCTGAAGATCGATACCTACCGGGCCAGCGGCGCGGGCGGCCAGCATGTAAACAAGACTTCATCGGCGATCCGTATCACCCATCTCCCAACAGGGATCGTGGTACAGTGCCAGAATGAACGGTCTCAGCATCATAATAAGGAAAAAGCAATGCAGATGCTGAAGGTAAAGCTGAAAATGATGAAGGAGCAGGAGCAGGCGGAGAAAGTATCTGATATCCGCGGAGAGATAAAAGAGATCGGATTTGGAAATCAGATCCGGTCCTACGTGATGCAGCCATATACATTGGTGAAGGATCACCGGACAAATGTAGAGAGCGGCAATGTAAACGCCGTTCTGGATGGGGGCATTGACATGTTCATCAATGCGTATCTGAAGGAAACAGTGAACAGTTAAAGGGAGGAAAGTATGATAAACATAGCGGTAATGGGTTATGGAACCGTTGGTTCCGGCGTGGTGGAAGTGATCGATACCAATGGGAAACGGATCAACCAGAGAATCGGCGAGGAGCTGAACATTAAATATGTGCTTGACCTAAAGGATTTCCCGGGGAATCCGGTGCAGGAGAAGATCATTCATGATTTTGAGACCATCATCAATGATGACGAGGTTCAGATCGTGGTAGAAGTTATGGGAGGGATCGAGCCTGCGTATACCTTTGTGAAGCGCTGTCTTTTGGCGGGCAAATGTGTGGCCACTTCCAATAAAGCGCTGGTGGCGAAGCATGGCGCGGAGCTGCTGTCCATTGCCAGAGAGAAAAATATCAACTTCCTGTTTGAGGCCAGTGTGGGAGGCGGGATTCCCATCATCCGCCCGCTGAATTCTTCCCTGACGGCGGATGAGATCGAAGAGATCACCGGTATCTTAAATGGGACCACCAACTATATGCTGACCAAGATGTTCTACGAAGGGGCGGATTATGACACCGTCCTGAAAGAAGCTCAGGCAAACGGCTACGCTGAGAGAAGCCCGGAGGCGGACGTAGAAGGATATGACGCCTGCCGGAAGATCGCCATCCTCTCTTCTTTGATCTCCGGACAGCAGGTGGATTTCGAGGATATATACTGTGAGGGCATCACCCAGATCACGGTAGAAGATATGAAGTACGCAAAAGAGATGGGGATGACCATCAAGCTTCTGGCTTCCAGCAAGCGTCAGGGAGGAAGACTCCACGCCATCGTAGCGCCGTGCCTGCTTTATCCGGAACATCCCCTCTATAATGTGAATGGCGTATTCAACGCGATCTTTGTACATGGAAATGTTCTTGGAGACGCGATGTTCTATGGAAGCGGCGCGGGAAAACTTCCGACAGCCAGCGCCGTAGTATCCGATGTGGTGGAAGCGGCTAAGAATCTGCACCGGAATGTGATGACAATGTGGAAGCAGGAAAAGCTCCAGATCGAGGACAAGGCAGATGCCAAGAGAAGATTCTTTATCCGTATGAAGGGAGATCCGGATGAAATGCTTTCAGATCTGCAATATTCCTTTGGGGATATCCAGATCGTCCGGGTACCTGGTCTGGAAGGAGAATTTGGATTTACCACCCATGTCATGATGGAAGGGGATTATGACACCCGCGCGAAGCGTTATAAAGATCAGATCCTGCATATGATCCGGATTGAGGATCTGGAAGGAACGGGAGAATAGCGAATGAAATATGTAGTTGTCTTAAGTGATGGAATGGCGGGAAGACCTTTAGCACAGCTTGGAGGACGGACAACACTGGAAGCGGCGGAAACTCCGGTGATGGATGCGCTGGCTCCTAAAGCGGAGCTTGGGATGGCGTCCATGGTTCCGGAAGGAATGGCGCCGGGAAGCGATACGGCGAATCTGTCTGTCATGGGGTACGATCCCAGGATCTATTATACAGGGCGCTCTCCTTTGGAGGCTTTGAGCATTGGAGTGCGGATGGAAGAGACGGATGTTTCCTTCCGATGTAATCTGGTCACCTTGTCTGAGGAGGCCGGTCCCTACGAGAACCGGGAGATGATCGACCATAGTTCTGACGAGATAGAGACAGAAGAAGCCGCTCAGCTTTTGAAGGCATTGGAAGAGGGATTGGAAAAAGAGGGGTTTAGGTTTTACACAGGAACCAGCTACCGGCATCTTCTGGTGTGGAAAGAAGGAGAACTTCTTGAAATGACACCGCCCCATGATATCCTGGGGCGCGGGATCAAAGAATACCTTCCCAGTGACCCTGTTTTCCGGGAGATGATGGAGAAAAGCTATGACATCTTAGAGCATCATCCCATCAATGAAGCGAGAAGGAAGCGGGGACTTCATCCGGCCAACTCCGCCTGGTTCTGGGGAGCCGGCAAAAAGCCGTCCCTTCCGAACTTCCGGGAACGGATGGGGAAGAAAGGGATTATGATCTCCGCGGTGGATCTTTTAAAAGGCATCGCGGTGGGAGCTGGAATGGACTGCGCTTTTGTAGAAGGGGCTAACGGCGGACTCCATACGAATTATGAAGGAAAAGCCGCGGCCGCGGTTGGAGCGCTGACCGAGAAGGGGTATGATTTTGCCTATATCCATATAGAAGCGCCGGATGAAATGGGCCATCAGGGACAGGTCCAGGATAAGCTCACGGCTATTGAGTATGTGGATCAGAGAGTTTTAAAGCCAGTGGTAGAAGGGCTTAGGGAAGCCAGAGAAGAGTTTCGCCTCCTCCTTCTGCCGGACCATCCTACGCCTATCGAAGCGCGCACCCATACTGGAGAAGCCGTGCCCTATCTGCTCTATGACAGCACAAGACCAATGGAGGGCCAAGAGGCGTATAACGAAAAAACAGCGGCTCGGACTGGCAGAAACTGGCCGGACGGATACCAGCTGATCAATCATTTACTACAGGAGGAACTATGCTGATCGTAAAGAAATTCGGCGGCACATCGGTCGCTGACAAGGAAAGAATTTATAATGTGGCCAGGCGCTGCATTGAGGATTATAAAGCGGGACATGACGTCGTGGTAGTCCTTTCGGCAATGGGAAAGACGACGGATGAACTGATCGCCCTGGCTGAAAGTGTGAATCCAAAAGCGAAAAAGCGGGAATTAGATATGCTTTTGACCACGGGAGAGCAGGTTTCTGTATCATTGATGGCGATGGCTATGCAGGCCATGGATGTGCCGGCGGTATCCCTGAACGCGTTCCAGGTGCGGATGCATTCCACATCCCGGTACGGGAACGCCAGATTCAAACGGGTGGATACCGAGAGGATCCAGCACGAATTGGATTCCCGTAAGATCGTGATCGTCACAGGGTTCCAGGGGGTGAATAAATATGATGATATCACCACTCTTGGGAGGGGCGGCTCCGATACAACGGCCGTGGCTCTGGCGGCGGTCCTCCACGCGGATAAATGTGAGATCTATACGGATGTAGACGGGATTTATACAGCAGATCCGCGGGTAGTAAAGACCGCGAGAAAGCTGGAGTCTATCAGTTATGATGAGATGCTGGAACTTGCCAGCCTTGGAGCGAAGGTGCTCCACAACCGTTCTGTGGAAATGGCGAAGAAATATAATGTAGAATTGGTCGTGCGTTCCAGTCTGAATGAGACGGAAGGAACTGTGGTCAAGGAGGTAGCGAACGTGGAAAAATTATTAGTAACAGGAGTTGCGGCAGATAAAAATACAGCAAGGATCTCTGTGATCGGGGTAGAGGATAAGCCGGGAGTGGCGTTCCGCATTTTTGACGTACTTGCGAAAAACGGGATCAATGTAGATATTATCCTTCAGTCGGTAGGAAGAGATGGGACCAAGGATATCTCCTTTACCGTGGCGGAGGAAGACCTGGAAGGCGCGATCGCCATTCTGGAAAAGAATAAAGAAAGACTTACTATTAAAGAGATCGTATGGAATGAACATGTGGCGAAACTGTCTGTGGTAGGGGCCGGAATGATGAGTAATCCGGGAGTCGCGGCGAAGATGTTCGAGTCTTTGTATAACTCCAGGATCAATATCAACATGATCTCTACTTCTGAGATCCGGATCACAGTGCTGGTAGATGAGAAGGATATCGACAAAGCTATGAACGCGGTTCACGATGGATTTGAAGTTAATGACTAATTGGATCTGGCGCTAGAAAGGAAACCGGCGATCAGCTGTCTGCTTTCCTGAGAAAGGGAGCGGAACCGGATGATAAAATCCAGTTCTTCCTGGGAAAGATAGATGGCTGCGTCGGTCTTTTTGTCTTTTGCGAGAAGATAAGGAATCTGGCTCTCTGCCAAAAGCTCCTGAGGACGGAGGGAGTCCTCCAGATTGTGAAGGACTAAAGTGTCAAGTGAAAGATGATAAAACCGGGAGAGATAAAGGAGAGAATCCAGATCAGGCGTCCGTTTGCTGGTTTCATAGTTAGAATAAGCCTGCCGGGAGATGTTGAGCATCTTGCTCAGATCCTTCTGAGTCAGTCCATGCTTTTTCCTGAGATAGCGCAAGTTGTTGGCAAGCTGTATATTGGACATCGCCGTTATCCTCCCTGATTATTATTTGGTAATAGTGATAGTATAGCAATTTGTCCAATAAATAGGTAAATATGCCTCGAAATGTTACAAAAGGCGATAAAGCAACATAACGTTGCCTTATCGCCTGCTTAGATTACTGTTATGGTATTTAGAGGAAAAGGTTACATCCTCGCCAAACCAGTCGGGAGGAATAAAAGCGTTTGCCGTCTCCTCATCAGGAAATTCTACCTCCACCAGCTGGAGGGGAGCAAGCTCTCCCTCAAACAGATCCAGCTCGGCGGTTAATGAGCCGGGAAGGGGGAGCAGATATCTCTTTTTCTGGATCAGCCTTCCATCGATCTTGGGGAGCATGTGCTGGTAAGCCTCTTGGGTAAGAGGAAGATTATGTTCCTCCCGGATCATAAGTCCTTTGGACTTGTAGGTGAGTTCGCATCGGTCATCATCCCTGCGGATGCGAACGACAGGTTCGATGCAGAGATAGCCCTGTTCGATTCTGCGGCAGGGGTAGGAGTCAAGATGATCTGGAAGTTTCCGGACCAGATATTTGCGTTCGATTTCCATAGTATATCCTCCTTTTTTATTAATATAAACGTATTTACACTAAATGTAAACGGTGTTAATATTTAAGTATACGTGCTGGAGCAGGGGTTAGGTGCTTCAAATTTAATATCATAAAAGAAAGGAAGAAGCGGGAAATGAAAAGAGTGAGTGTATTGTTGGCAGACGGTTTTGAAGAAGTTGAAGCTTTGACAGTGGTAGACCTGCTCAGAAGAGCTAAGGTTTATGTGGATACAGTTTCTATCATGGATGATTACACGGTCCGCGGATCTCACGGGATCAATGTGCAGACGGAAGACCTGTTCGATGAAGTGAATTTTGCGGAATTTGACATGATCGTTCTTCCGGGGGGGATGCCGGGAACGACAAATCTGAAAGCCCACAGCGGCGTTCGGAAAATCGTTAAGGAGTTCGCGGACGAAGGCAAATACGTAGCGGCAATCTGCGCGGCGCCCACGATCCTGGCGGATCTGGGACTTCTGAAAGGGAAACGGGTTACCTGTTATCCGGCTATGGAGAAAGAGATTCCGGGAGCTGTGATCACCCGCGCTCCTGTAACGGTGGATGGAACGATCATTACCAGCCGGGGAGTAGGAACGGCGATCGATTTTGCCCTGGAATTGATCCAGACTTTGGAGGGCCGGGAGAAGACAGAAGAGATTGCGGAATCTATTGTTTATGAATAAAAAAGTTCCGCTGGATATTTACTAGGGTTTGTGTTATACTTCTTTAGTGAATGTAATGGAATATGCCCGTTTTTCGGCCTGCGGGAGACGGGATAGAAACAGGAGGAGTCAAGGAAAATGAATTTACAGGTGGAAAAATTAGAAAAAAACATGGCGAAGCTTACGATCGAAGTGCCCGCCGATGATTTAGAGAAAGCGCTGCAGAGTGCATATATGAAGCAGAAAAACAAGATCAATATGCCAGGCTTCCGGAAAGGGAAAGTACCGCGCCAGATGATCGAGAAGATGTATGGACCAGAGATTTTCTATGATGACGCGGCAAACAGCCTGATCCCGAAGGCTTATTCTGAAGCTTATGACCAGTGTGAGCTGGAGATCGTATCTCAGCCGGAGATCAATGTAGAGCAGATCGAAAAGGGCAAGCCGTTTATCTTTACAGCAGAAGTGGCTACAAAACCAGAAGTGACTCTGGGCGAGTATAAAGGACTGGAAGTAGATAAGGTTTCTACCCGCGTGACGCAGAAGGAAGTAGACGCGAAGATCCAGGAAGAAGCGGAGAAGAACGCTAGAACAGTGACGGTAGAAGACCGTCCGGTCCAGGATAAGGACGAGATCATCCTTGATTTTGAAGGATTTGTAGACGGAGAAGTTTTTGAGGGCGGAAAAGGCGAGAACTATCCGCTGACCATCGGTTCAGGTTCGTTCATTCCCGGATTTGAGGAGCAGCTCATCGGAGCGGAGCCGGAGAAAGAGATCGAAGTAAAAGTAACCTTCCCGGAAGATTACCATGCGGAAAACCTGAAAGGCAAAGATGCGGTGTTTAAATGTACCGTACATGAGATCAAGGCGAAAGAACTTCCGGAGATCGATGATGAATTCGCGGCAGAAGTTTCAGAATTTGATACATTGGATGAATACAAAGCCGATGTAAAGGCAAAAATCAAAGAGCAGAAGGCTTCTGACGGAAAAAGAAAGAAAGAGGACCAGGCGGTAGAGAAGGCGATCGCTAACGCTTCTATGGAGATTCCGGATGCGATGGTAGACACCCAGGCTCGCCAGATGGCAGATGAATTTGCCCAGAGGATCCAGGCTCAGGGACTGACACTGGAGCAGTACTTCCAGTTTACCGGCATGGACAGAGAGAAAATGCTGGAAGAAATGAAACCGCAGGCTCTGAAGCGGATCCAGACCCGTCTTGTGCTGGAAGCGGTGGCCAAGGCAGAGAATATTGAGATCAGCGATGAAAAGCTGGACGAAGAACTGGCTAAGATGGCAGAGGCTTACAAGATGGAAGTAGAGAAGCTCAAAGAGTTTATGGGCGATGCTGAGAAACAGCAGATGAAAGAAGATATGGCTGTCCAGGAGGCGGTGACCTTCCTGGCGGAGAACGCAGTAGAGAAATAGAAGACATGTAAGAAGTGGACAGGAGGCATATAATATATGAGTTTAGTACCTTATGTCATTGAACAGACAAGCCGCGGAGAGAGATCTTATGATATTTATTCCAGACTTCTGAAAGACCGGATCATTTTCCTTGGAGAGGAAGTGACGGATGTATCGGCAAGTGTGATCGTTGCGCAGCTTTTGTTCTTGGAAGCGGAAGACCCGGAGAAGGACATCCATTTATACATCAATAGTCCGGGAGGTTCTGTGACGGCAGGACTGGCTATTTATGATACCATGCAGTATATCAAATGCGATATCGAGACGATCTGTATCGGTATGGCGGCAAGCATGGGCTCCTTCCTGCTTTCTGGCGGAACGAAAGGCAAACGTCTTGCGCTTCCCAATGCGGAGATCATGATCCATCAGCCCTCAGGAGGGGCCCAGGGACAGGCGACAGAGATCCAGATCGCGGCGGAGCATATCTTAAAGACCCGTCAGAAACTGAATCAGATTTTGGCAGAAAATACAGGACAGCCGCTGGAAGTTATCCAGGCAGATACAGACAGGGATAACTTTATGACAGCGGAAGAAGCGAAAGCATACGGTCTGATCGACCAGGTGATCACACGCCGTTAAGCTGCCGGAAGTGTCCTGAAATTATGAGGTGAAAAAATGGTAGGTAGAAACGACGACCAGGTAAGGTGTTCGTTTTGCAATAAGACGCAGGCTCAGGTGCGCAAACTGATCGCGGGGCCAAATGGCACATACATCTGCGATGAGTGCGTGGAAGTCTGCGCGGAGATCATCGAGGAAGAACTGGAATATGAGGAAGGAAGACGCAGAAGTCCGTTTATGGATATCAACCTTCTGAAGCCGGAGGAGATCAAAGCGTTTCTGGATGAATACGTGATCGGTCAGGACGAAGCTAAGAAGGTTCTGTCAGTGGCCGTTTACAATCATTATAAGAGGATCATGGCAGGCCGCGAGGATCTGGGAGTAGAGCTGAGCAAGAGCAATATTCTGATGCTTGGCCCTACCGGATGCGGCAAGACTCTTTTGGCCCAGTCTTTAGCCAGGATTTTGAATGTCCCATTTGCGATCGCGGATGCAACCGCGCTTACTGAGGCTGGATATGTAGGTGAGGATGTGGAGAATATCCTTCTCAAGATCATTCAGGCGGCGGACGGCGATGTAGAGCGCGCGGAGTATGGGATCATTTACATCGATGAGATCGATAAGATCACGAAGAAGTCCGAGAATCCGTCTATCACAAGAGACGTGTCGGGGGAAGGCGTACAGCAGGCGCTCCTTAAGATTATTGAAGGAACGGTGGCCAGCGTGCCGCCCCAGGGGGGGAGAAAACATCCCCACCAGGAACTGATCCAGATCGATACGACAAATATCCTGTTTATCTGCGGCGGAGCCTTTGATGGGATTGAGAAAGTGATCGAAAAAAGGATCGATCAGAAATCCATCGGTTTTAACGCGGAAATCGCCAGCCGACATGAAAATAATATGGACCGGCTTTTGAAGCAGGTGCTTCCGCAGGATTTGGTGAAATATGGGCTGATTCCAGAATTAGTAGGGCGTATGCCGGTGACGGTAGCTCTTGAGATGCTGGATAAAGAAGCTTTGATCCGGATCTTGACAGAACCTAAGAACGCGATCGTGAAACAGTACCAGAAGATGCTGGAACTGGACGGGGTTGACTTGATCTTCGATGAAACAGCTCTGGAAGAGATCGCGGAGACTTCTCTGAAGCGGAAGACAGGAGCCAGGGGACTGCGGGCGATCATGGAAAATACGATGATGAATATTATGTACCAGGCGCCTTCGGATGAAACGCTGAAGTCTTGCCGGATTACGGGAGATGTGATAAAGGGAATTGGAGAACCGGAATGTGTTCATGAGGCAGTCCGGTCTGAGAGTGCATAATATAAGGCGGGTGCAGGTAAGAGCGTACCCGCCTGTTTATATATAAGGGAAGGACATTTGGAAAGAAAACGAGAGACAGGAGAGTTAAAAGATACATGGAAAAAGAGAGAATAAGTCTCCCAATGGTAGCCTTGCGGGGAATGGTAGTCCTGCCGGAGATGGTAACGCATTTTGACATAAGCCGCGAGAAGTCGATCCAGGCGGTTGAACGCGCAATGGCCGGCGAACAGCTGATCTTCCTTGCAGCCCAGAAGGATGTGGAGATAGAGGAACCGGGCGCTTCTGACGTCTATGAGACTGGTTGCGTGGCCAGTATTAAGCAAGTACTGAAGCTTCCTAAGAAAATCACCAGAGTTCTGGTAGCAGGCCAGATGCGGGCACACTTGGAAGAGTTAGAGCAGGAGAGCCCGTTTCTCTATGCTTCCGTCCAGGTGATAAAGGATATGAAGAGCGGGCAGGAAGACGCTGCGGTTAACCGGGAGGCCATGCTGAGAGGATTGAAAGAGCTGTTTAGGGAATATCTGGGGAAAAATCCTAAAACCGCGAAGGAACTGGGGCAGCAGATCGAGGAGACCATGGATCTTGGGAAACTGGTAGATATCATTGGCGCGAATCTTCCCTTGCGTTATACAGAACAGCAGGAGCTTTTGGAAGAAGCCGACCTTATGCGCCGGTACGACCTTCTGTCCGATAAGGTCGTGCAGGAGATCCGGGTACAGAATATTAAGGATGAGCTGCAGGCAAAGATTAAGGAGCGGGTGGATAAGAACCAGAGAGAGTATATTCTGCGGGAAGAACTGAAACTGATCCGGGAAGAACTGGGAGACGAGACCACGCTTTCGGATGCGGAAGAGTTTCAGCAGGCCGCGGATGCTTTAAAAGCGCCGGAAGAAGTAAAGGAAAAACTAAACAAAGAAATAAAAAGGTTTAAAAATTCGATGAACAGTCCGGCGGAAGCAGGCGTGATCCGCACTTACATCGAGACCATGCTGGAGCTTCCCTGGGACAAAACATGCAGAGACAATAAAGATATTGCTTATGCCAAGAAAATATTGGATGAGGATCACTACGGCCTTGAGAAGGTAAAAGAGCGGGTATTGGAATTCCTGGCGGTCCGAGCCCTGACGAAGAAGGGAGACGTTCCGATCCTGTGTTTAGCCGGCCCTCCGGGAACCGGCAAGACCTCCATTGCCAAATCTCTGGCCAAGGCGCTGAAGAAGCCTTATGTGCGGATTTCCCTGGGAGGAGTCCGGGATGAGGCGGAGATCCGGGGGCACAGGAAGACTTATGTAGGGGCGATGCCTGGACGGATCGCGGAAGCCCTGCGAAGAGCGAAAGTGAAGAATCCATTGATGCTGTTGGATGAGATTGATAAGGTGAGCAACGACTACAAAGGGGATACATTCTCTGCGCTTTTGGAAGTGTTGGACAGCGAGCAGAATATGAAGTTCCGGGATCATTACCTGGAAGTCCCGCTAGATCTGTCAGAGGTGCTGTTTGTGACGACCGCCAACACGCTCCAGACGATCCCAAGGCCGCTTCTGGACCGGATGGAAGTCATTGAGATCAGCAGCTATACAGAGAATGAAAAGATGCATATCGCCCTGGAACATTTGATTCCGAAACAAAGAAGCCGCCACGGCCTGAAAGAGGATCAGCTTACCATCAGCAAGAAAGCGGTTTGGAAGATGGCCCGCAATTATACAAAGGAAGCGGGAGTGCGCCAGCTGGAGCGCAAGATCGGCGAGATCTGCCGGAAAGCGGCGAAAGAGATTTTTGAGACGAAGAAGAAAAGCGTGCATATTACAGAAAGAAATCTTCATTTATATTTGGGAAGAGAGCTTTATACTTACCAGATGGCCAACGAATCGCCGGAGGTAGGAATTGTAAGAGGACTTGCCTGGACTAGTGTGGGAGGCGATACGCTGCAGATCGAGGTCAATATCATGCCGGGAGAAGGAGAGATCCTGCTGACCGGGCAGTTGGGAGACGTGATGAAGGAGTCCGCGAGGACCGGTATCAGTTACATCCGTTCCGTCAGCCGGGAGCATGACATTGCGGAAGATTTCTTCAAGAAACACGACGTACATATCCATATTCCGGAAGGAGCGGTGCCAAAAGACGGGCCATCCGCCGGCATTACCATGGCGACAGCTATGCTGTCTGCCGTTACCGGGAAGAAGGTCCGTTCTGATGTGGCAATGACAGGGGAGATCACACTGCGGGGACGGGTGCTTCCCATCGGAGGGCTGAAAGAGAAGCTGCTGGCGGCGAAAAACGCAGGAATCCAGACGGTGATCGTACCCAAGGAAAACAAACCGGACGTGGAGGAAATCTCCGCGGAGATTACAAAAGGCTTGGAGATCCTTTTTGTGTCACATATCAACGAAGTGCTGGATCGGGTTTTGATCAAGTAACGAAATGACGAAGCAGTGACGAGAAAGAAGAAATGGAGAACAAACATGATCATTAGAAATGTGAATCTGGAAACCGTCTGCGGGATTACCAGTCCGCTTCCAAAGAACCAGCTGCCGGAGATCGCGTTTGCGGGGAAGTCCAACGTGGGAAAGTCATCTCTCATCAATGGGCTTATGAACCGCAAATCTTACGCCAGGATCTCGGCTACGCCGGGAAAGACGCAGACCATCAATTTCTATAACATTAATGAAGAATTATATCTGGTAGATCTGCCGGGATACGGGTACGCGAAAGTGTCTGAGCAGGAAAAGAAGCGATGGGGCGAATTGATCGAACGCTATCTGCACGGGTCAAAGGTGCTTAAAGCGGTGTTTCTCCTGATCGATATCCGGCATGCGCCTTCTGCCAATGATAAGATGATGTATGACTGGATCGTGGCACAGGGTTTTCAGCCGATCATCATTGCCACGAAGCTGGATAAGATCAAAAGGAGCCAGAAGGACAAGCAGCTGAAGCTGATCAGGCAGGAACTTGGGCTGATCCCAGGGACCGTGATCATCCCCTTTTCCTCTGTGACAAAGCAGGGGAGAGATGAGATCTGGGAATTGGTAGAGACGAATTTCCTGGGGAAGCAGGAAGAAGAGCAGAATCCGCAGGAGAGCGGGAGTTCGTAGAAGCCGGAGGACCGAGGTTTTTAAAAGCGGGGCAGGACAGGAGGAAGAGGAGAATGGAAACGAGCTATAGAGAGCAGCTTGGTGACAACCGTCCATATTGGAAAGTGATCGTCAGTCTGGCATTCAGCCTGGCGGGGACGATCCTGTTTGTGTGGATTGGGGTTGAACTGCTTTTCTATTTTATGCCGTTTGTCATCGGCTGGTTTATCGCTTACATCGTAAGCCCAGTGGTAAACTGGCTGGAGCGCAGGCTGAAGATCGTAAAAAAACTAAGCTCGGCTCTCGTCATCATTCTGGTGTTGGCGGGAGTGATCCTGCTGCTTTATTGGGCTGGAAGTAAACTTTTTCGGGAAGTGGCGCAGCTTTTGGCAGATATGCCGTCTCTTTACCGGGAGTTGAGCAAAGGATTTCAGTCTATTGGGGAGAGTCTGGATGGTGTGTTTCAGATGCTCCCGGCGGGACTTCAGAACGGACTGCATACATTTACGGAGAATTTGGGTAGCTCAGCTGGAAATATGATCCAGAATCTGAGCGCGCCTACAGTAACAGCGGCAGGTAACTTTGCGAAGCGGATTCCCTCCATGTTGATCGGGGTGATCGTAACCCTTATATCATCATATTTTTTTGTGGCAGAGCGGGAGGAAGTGATCGCCTGGGCCAAAAGGATTGCTCCGGATTCTCTGGTAAAAAGGATGTCCATGGTCATCTCCAATCTGAAATACGCGGTGGGGGGATACTTTAAAGCGCAGTTTAAGATCATGATAGTCGTATTTGCTATTCTTCTGGCCGGCTTTGCGGTCATGGAGATACACTTTTCCTTTTTGCTGGCTCTGCTCATTTCATTTCTGGATTTTCTTCCCTTTTTTGGGACGGGAACGGCAATGATCCCATGGGCTGTCTATCATCTTCTGACGGGAGATTACAGGAGAGCGGCGGCGCTGCTTGTACTGTACGCGGTCACACAGCTGGTGCATCAGCTGATCCAGCCTAAACTGGTGGGAGACAGCGTGGGACTGAAACCCTTGCTGACCCTGGTACTTCTGTATATCGGATACCGTGTCGGAAGCGTGCTGGGAATGATCGTGGCCGTACCGGTGGGAATGATCGTCATCAATCTATATAAAGCAGGGGCTTTTGACTATATTCTGGACGATGTGAAGATTCTGGCAGAAGGAGTGCTGAGTCTGCGGAAAAAGTAAATTGTGAATAAACTGTGAACGGGGACGTAGTAAACTGCAAAAAGGCTACGTCCCCAATTAACTTTTGCCCTGTACCCGATCGTCCGAAACCTCATGCAAATGTATGGAAAAAGGAACAAAATAAGGGGAAGAATCACTAGACTTTTAATTTTCCAGGGACTATAATAAATTATATATGTGAATGTATGATCATGTAACAAACATTTAAGGAGGAACAACAAAAATGGCAAGAAAAATGAAGACCATGGATGGTAACCAGGCCGCGGCTCATGCGTCATATGCGTACACAGAAGTTGCGGCTATTTATCCGATCACGCCATCATCTGTTATGCCAGAACATGTAGATGAGTGGGCGACCGAGGGAAGGAAAAATATCTTCGGACAGACGGTTCAGGTAACAGAGATGCAGTCTGAGGCGGGAGCTGCGGGAGCTGTACACGGTTCTCTGGCGGCAGGCGCGCTGACGACTACATTTACCGCATCCCAGGGCTTGCTGCTGATGATTCCAAACTTATACAAAGTGGCAGGGGAGCAGCTTCCGGGCGTATTCAACGTATCTGCCCGTGCGATCGCAAGCCATGCGCTGTCTATCTTCGGTGATCATTCCGATGTTTATGCCTGCCGCCAGACCGGAGCCGCTATGCTCTGCGAGTCCAGCGTACAGGAAGTTATGGATTTGACACCCGTTGCTCACTGCGCGGCTTTGAAAGGCAAACTGCCGTTTATCAACTTCTTTGATGGATTCCGCACTTCTCATGAGATCCAGAAGATCGAGACTTGGGATTACGAGGATCTGAAAGACCTGGTAGATATGGATGCGATCGATGAATTCAGAAATCACGCCTTGAATCCAAATCATCCATGCCAGAGAGGTTCTGCTCAGAACCCGGACATCTTCTTCCAGGCAAGAGAGGCATGCAACCCATATTATGATGCTATGCCGGCGATCGTTCAGGAATACATGGACAAGGTTAATGAGAAGATCGGTACCGATTACAAACTGTTCAACTACTATGGAGCAGCGGATGCGGAGAAAGTGATCGTTGCTATGGGATCTGTCTGTGACACTATTGAAGAGACCATTGACTATCTGATGGCAGCAGGCGAGAAAGTGGGCGTTGTAAAGGTACGTCTGTACAGACCGTTCTGCGCTCAGGCATTGATCGACGTTATTCCTGACACTGTAAAATATATCAATGTTCTTGACCGGACAAAAGAGCCGGGAGCACAGGGAGAGCCTCTGTATCTGGACGTTGTTTCCGCTCTGAAGGGAAGCAAGTTTGAAAATGTTCCGGTAAACAGCGGACGTTACGGACTGGGATCTAAGGATACCACACCGGAGCAGATCGTTGCGGTATTCAATAATCAGGAGAAAGCAAGATTCACCATCGGTATCGAAGACGATGTAACAAACCTTTCTCTGAATGCTGGCCCGGCGCTGGTAACCACGCCAGAAGGAACCATCAACTGCAAGTTCTGGGGACTTGGCGCGGACGGAACTGTTGGAGCCAATAAGAACTCCATCAAGATCATCGGCGACAATACAGATATGTACGCTCAGGCTTACTTTGACTATGACTCCAAGAAGTCCGGCGGTGTTACCATGTCTCACTTAAGATTTGGTAAATCTCCGATCAAATCTACTTATCTGATCCATCAGGCGAACTTTGTGGCATGCCACAATCCGTCTTATGTAAATAAATACAATATGGTTCAGGAATTGGTAGACGGCGGCACATTCCTTCTGAACTGCCCATGGGATATGGAAGGTCTTGAGAAACATCTGCCAGGCCAGGTAAAGGCTTATATCGCGGATCACAACATCAAGTTCTATACCATCGACGGTATCAAGATCGGGAAAGAGATCGGACTTGGCGGACGTATCAACACAGTACTGCAGTCCGCGTTCTTCAAGCTTGCGGCTATCATTCCAGAGGAAGAAGCCATCGATCTGATGAAGAAAGCCGCAAAAGCTACCTATGGAAGAAAAGGTGACAAGATCGTACAGATGAACTACGATGCCATCGATGCCGGAGCAAAACAGGTGCATGAAGTAGAAGTTCCAGAATCCTGGAAATCCTGTGAGGACGAAGGCCTGTTTACACCAGAGGTAAAAGGCGGCAGAGAAGACGTAGTTTCCTTTGTTAAGAATATTCAGGCAAAAGTAAACGCTCAGGAAGGAAATTCACTTCCAGTATCCGCGTTTACAGATTATGTAGATGGTTCCACACCGTCAGGATCTTCCGCATATGAGAAACGTGGTATCGCGGTAGATATCCCGGTATGGCAGCCGGAAAACTGTATCCAGTGTAACCGCTGCGCATATGTATGTCCGCACGCGGTTATCCGTCCGGTAGCTCTGACTGAGGACGAGCTTGCGAACGCTCCGGAAGGAACCGTAGGAATCGACATGATCGGTATGCCGGGAATGAAGTTTACCATCACGGTATCCGCTTATGACTGTACCGGATGCGGATCCTGTGCAAATGTATGTCCAGGCAAGAAGGGCGAGAAAGCGCTTGTTATGGGCAACATGGAAGAAAACGCCGGATGTCAGGAGACCTTCGACTTTGGCCGTGAGATCCCGGTAAAACCAGAAGTTGTCGCTAAATTTAAACCAGAGACAGTAAAGGGAAGCCAGTTCAAACAGCCGCTCCTTGAGTTCTCAGGCGCTTGTGCCGGATGCGGTGAAACTCCGTACGCAAAACTGATCACTCAGTTATTCGGTGACAGAATGTATATCGCAAACGCTACCGGATGTTCTTCTATCTGGGGCAACTCTTCACCGTCTACGCCATACACGGTAAACGCGAAGGGACAGGGTCCTGCATGGTCCAACTCCCTGTTTGAAGATAATGCTGAGTTTGGTTACGGTATGCTGCTTGCTCAGAAAGCCATCCGTAAGAGACTGAAAGAGGAAGTAGAAGCGGTTGCGGCTTCTGATCAGGCTTCCGCAGAAGTAAAAGCAGCCTGCCAGGAATACCTGGATACCTTCAACTGCGGCGTTACAAACGGAGATGCTACGGACAAGCTGGTAGCGGCTCTGGAAGGATGTGAGTGTGAGACCTGCAAGGATATTGTGAAGAACAAAGACTTCCTGGCGAAGAAATCCCAGTGGATCTTCGGTGGAGACGGATGGGCTTATGATATCGGATTCGGCGGTGTTGACCATGTATTAGCAAGCGGTGAGGATATCAATATCATGGTATTCGATACCGAGGTTTACTCCAATACCGGCGGACAGTCTTCCAAGGCTACTAAGACCGGAGCAACCGCTCAGTTTGCCGCAGGCGGAAAAGAGACCAAGAAGAAAGATCTGGCTGGTATCGCTATGACCTACGGCTATGTATATGTCGCTCAGATCGCTATGGGCGCTGACTTCAACCAGACAGTCAAAGCCATCGCTGAGGCTGAGGCATATCCGGGACCGTCTCTGATCATTGCTTACGCTCCATGTATCAATCATGGTATCAAGAAGGGCATGAGCAAAGCGCAGACAGAGGAACAGCTGGCAGTAGAGTGCGGATACTGGAATAACTTCCGGTTTAACCCGGCTGCTGAAGGCGCGAAATTCACGCTGGACAGCAAAGAGCCAAAACAGGAAGAGTATCAGGCATTCCTGGACGGTGAGGTTCGTTACAACGCGCTGAAGAGAGCGAATCCGGAGAAAGCCGAGAAGATGTTCGCTCAGAACGAAAAAGAAGCTATGGAGCGTTACGCTTATCTGAAGAAGCTGGTAACACTGTACGGCGAGGAATAAAAGATAGGTTTTAAAAGAAAACTGATGGAAAGGAGCTGCTGTGGAAAAGGCAAATGAGCCTGCTTCACGGCAGCTCTTTTTGTGTGTGGGAAGGAGGAATAATGAATAAAAAAATGAAAATAAAATTTCATATATAGAATGATTGAAAATTAACTTACATTTTACCGAATTAGGATATATGCCTTTACCTCCTGCTGATATGATAAACAACGTAGAAATTACAATTGTTTATCAGGAGGAGAGAGAAATGATAAAACAACAAGCGACGCAGTCTCAGAAATTGATGATATTTGTGCTTACGATGTCCCTTTACGGGCTGGCAACATTATTCACAGAGCTGATTCCTTCATTTCAGGTAGGAATTGTGGAATTCTCTGTAGAATACTTCTTATTCATCCCATTGGTTTTGGCCATGCTGTTTGATCCTATGTCCGCGGCTTTGGGGGCGGCTACGGGGGAACTGGTATTTAGCGAGATTATGCTGGGGCAGTTTGGCGGCCTTGGAGAGTTGGAGAAATTTATTACTGTAACGATCGGAATATATATTGCGGGACGTATGGTAAGGAATCCAAGAAACCGGAAGATGGTCGGCATTGCGGCGATCAGCGGAGTGATGATCCAGCAGATTCTGGGGATGATCGTGGATATTTTGAAAGTACAGTTCGCGGTGCAGGATTTCGAGGCGGTTCCGGGACTTCCGGAAAGCGTTTTTGCCACAGAAGGATTTGCCTGTCTGAATGATGTGCTGTTCTCAGGAATCTTGTTTTGTATGCTTCCAACGTTGTTCCTGGTACCGAAGCTCTATGGAAAGATCGAGCCGCTGCTTGGAATGAGTCCAAGAACCGAAGATACGGCCCTTGGAGCGGTGAATGCAAAGGTGGTAGTCTGCTGCGCCATCGCGTTTGCAGCAGCCGTAGGAGCTGAGATGATGGCGGAAAGCGGAATGGCTCTGATCGACTGGGAAGCAGGATGGGCAGGAAGCACTACAGCTCTGGCGGTAGGAATGGTAGTGGCCGCAGTGATCGCAATCGTCATGATCTTGGTGCTCAAAAGCCGCTCAGATCATTCAAATACCGCTAAGAACGCATAGAAGGATGACAAATCATGAGTATGATCGAGATCAAGAATTTGACGTATACCTATCCGGGCGCGGAGGAAGCTACGCTGAAAGGAGTAAACCTAGAGATTGAACGGGGAGATTTCCTCGCGGTGGTAGGCAACAACGGATGTGGAAAGTCTACGCTATGCAAGGTTATAAACGGATTGATCCCGCATTTTATCACAGGGGAATTCTCGGGTACTGTCAAGATTGATGGGGCTGACACCCTAGATCTGGAAATTGGTGATCTTGCCCGGAAGGTAGGGTATGTATATCAGGATTTTGAGAATCAGATCGTCCGGCCTACAGTCTTAGATGATGCTTCCTATGCCTGTATGAATTACGCAATGAAAGACTATCTGGAGAGAGGGAGAAAGGCGCTTGCCCAGTGCGGCCTGGAAGGTCGGGAAAAAGACTATATCTGGCAGTTGTCGGGAGGACAGACCCACCTGCTGGCCTTGGCTGGCGCGGTATCTCTTCAGCCGGAGGTGCTGATCCTGGACGAGCCTATCGCCCAGCTTGATCCTCAGCATGCAGACCGGATTTATGAAGTCTTAAAAGAGCTAAACCGGACTTATGGGAAAACGATCATTGTGATCGAGCATCATACTGAATATATCGCTGATTATTGTAAACATGTTCTCTTGCTGAAAGATGGACGCGCGGAATGGAAGCTGCCGGCGAAAGAGGCTTTAGGCAGGGTAGAGGAACTGCGAAACTGCAACATCTTTCCGCCCCAGGTGACGACAGCGGCCTACGAATTAGAAAAAGACGGGGTTTTAGCAGAGCAAATAAAACTGCCATCCACGATAGAAGAGGGAAAAACAGTATTTAAAGAACTTGTCTATAGGGAGAATGGGAAAGCGGCTGTCGCAGAAGAGGAGCTGTCCCCGAAAAGAAAGCAGGGAGAAATCGCTGTGTCCTGTCAGGATGTGTCCGTCTCCTATCGGTCGGTTAAAGGAGAACCCAGGAAGGTTTTCCAGTCTCTGGATCTGGAATTGCACAAAGGCGAGAAGATTGCCCTGATTGGTTCCAACGGAGCGGGGAAGTCTACGCTTATGAAGATGCTGACAGGACTTTTAAAACCAAACAGTGGTCAGATAAGGATCGGAGATATGGATATCCGGGACAAGAAGCCGGAACAGCTGTCCAGATATGTGTCTCTCGTTTACCAGAATCCAGAAGATATGTTTATCAAGGACTCCATTCAGGCAGATATTTCTTTTGCGATGCAGGTGCGCGGCGAAGAGTGTTGGAAGGAGCGGACAGAAGAACTCCTGGAGAAATTCCGTTTGCTGAACTTGAAAGAGCAGGATGGAAGATTGCTTTCAGGAGGACAGATGCGAAGAGCCAGCCTGGCGATTGGCGTGGCGTTAAAGCCGCAGATCCTTCTTTTGGATGAGCCAACGGCAAACCTGGATATCGCTACCCGCAAGGAAATCATGAGAACGTTAAAAGAGATGGAAGATATTACGGAAACGGTAATGATCGCCACTCATGATATGCAGTTGGTATGTGAGTGGGCCCAGAGGATCATCGTTCTGTGCGGCGGTAAGGTGATAGCGGATGGAACGAGGGATGAAATCTTTGGGAATCAGGAGGTCTTAGAAACGGTAGGAATACGTCCGCCGGAGATCTTTAGTATGGGGCAGGCGCTCAATCCCAAGGCCTGCTGCTATACGATCGATGAATTTGTGGCCGGATTTGGAAGGAGATAGAATATGGATCAGATAAAGAAAAGGTTATCGGAAAATATCCTGGACAAATTTTCTATGGATTTTCTGAGGAATCAAGTGCTGAAAAACGCATATGGAAATGACGATACATTTATTGCCGCTCTGGATCCAAGGCTGCTCTTGGTCTGGTACGCGTTTTTCGCGTTGGTGCCTTGGTTTGCGGATAATCTGATATTCCTGTTGGGGTGCTTTCTGCTGGTGGCGGTGACTACCGTCATGGCACGGGTTGCAGGTCTGGTGTTGGTTCTGTTTGGCGTAGGAGTGTTCTCACAGACAGGATATTTGTTTGTTGTATCCCTTCTGTTTGGAGGAAATGTAGAGACGGCGGCGCCGCTTTTGATCTTGACGCTGAAGGTTGCCACAGTGTCTTTGGCTTCTGTCACTGTGTTTTCCGGCCTGGATCCGGACCGCCTTTCTAATGGACTTATGTGGTATGGCTGCCCGGAGAAACTGTCTTTTTCCATCTCTTATGCTTACCGGATGCTGCCTATGCTGATGGAGGAATTTCAGAATGTGCTCCTGTCCTACCGACTTCGGGGAAATGCGCCGGACAGCTCTACCTTATGGGGAAAAGTGCGGTATTTGATCTATCAGATTAAAGTGATCATTCATTCTTTTTATCCGTTGATGCTAAACACCGCCAAACGTTCCAGAACTACGGTGGAAGCTCTGGAGCTCAAGGGATACCGGTATGCGGCTGTCAATAAAGAAGTGAAGAAAATGAAGCTGTCTTCTCTTAAAGTGACTTATGATGATCTGTTGTTCCTGGCGGTTTCATTTTTGTGGGTGGCCCTTGCCATATTGGGAACAGTGGTGATAGGATAGGAGGAAGAAGAGCATGTACATAGATTTTCATACCCACGGGAAATTGGCGAAAAAGCTGCCCTTTTCTACCGCGTATACGGACTGGCTGTTTGAGGAGGCCAAAGGAGCGGGACTTGATGCTTTGTGTCTGACCGAGCACTTTAATACGCTTCAGTTTGACGAGCTATACGGATACCTGATGGACAGCGGTGACCGGGAAGGGGATACTCTGATGACGAAGAACGGTCTGCGTATTTTCGCTGGAATGGAGACGGACATCCGGGAGGGCGGCCACATTTTGAGTATAGGGACGCCGGAAGAGATCCTGGAGTTAAACCAGAGACTGGAGCCTTATAAGACGGCCGGAGCGTTTCTTCCCTTTGAGAAACTAATGGATTTATTTGGGGAGTACTCGGTGATCGTAGGGGCAGGACATCCCTTTCGGGAAGGCGGCCATATTCCGCAGCTTCCGGAGGAACAGCTGAAGAGACTGCATTTCTTGGATTTGAATGGGAAAGATGTGGCCCAGGACCCAAAAGCGGCATGGACACAGACTCAAAGTATGGCGCGGGCGTTGGAGATTCCTATGGTAAGCGGAAGCGATACCCACCAGGCGGTACAGTATGGGTGTATTCTCAGCAGGTTTTATCAGGAAGTAAAGACTGTAAAGGAATTGTACCAGCAGATGAAACTGGGAAATTATGAGATCATAGTCTCAGATTATGCCTCTTTTCAAGTAAAAACCGCGGGGATTTTGAAAAAAGCGTTGAAGGAGATCCATGCGATCGGAGGAAACTACGTATCTGTTTTGACAGATAAAAGCCCATGCTATTCACATTTGCAGTAAGGAGAGAGAAGGATGGTACTTGCGTTGCCGGAATCGGAAAAGAAATATACCCGGTCAGAGGAAAGGATCCTGGAATTTATTGAAGAGTTCACAGATGAATTTCTGTTCATGAGCATTGGCCAGCTTGCACAGCGTTTGGAGATTTCGGAAGCTACTATTTCCAGATTTGCCAGACATACGGGATATCGGGATTTCAAAGAATTGAAAAATGGTGTCGCTCAGCAAAAATCAGGAAAGGGCGCGGCAAGAAAGATGGCGGGGACTTTGCTTAAAGAGGATGGGTTTGATGTGGAAAACTGGTTTTCCTACCAGCAGGAGTGCATCGCCAGGACGGTAGAAAATCTGGATCAGAGAGAATTTACCCGCGCTGTGGAACAGATCATAAACGCCAAGAAGGTTCTGATCCATGCAAAGAACGCTTCTGCGGCAGCAGGGCAGTTATTATTTTTTCGCCTTCGGAGAATGGGTTTCCCTGTTTCTGTGATTCCATCAGGAGGGTCAGAAGTACTGGAGGGCCTTGCTCAAGCTGGTCAAGGAGATCTGGTAATTCTTTTCAGCTATTCTAAGGTCTCTGAAGAAGGAAGGATCATCCTGGATTATGCCAGAAAGGCGGGATATGAGACGCTGGCCTTTACAAGCCGGAGATATGCGCCTGAAGATCAGCGGGCGGACACGAACCTCTATGTATACCGGGGAGAAAAGAAGGAATATCACTCCATGACCGCGGCGGTAGCCCTTGTGGATGCTTTAGTTCTTGCGCTTTCTAAGAGAAGCCAGGAGACATCCGCCGAGAGTCTGATCCGCCTCCAAAAGCTAAAAGAACGATATCAAGGAACGGGACCACGGGATTAGTTATTGACATTTCTCCCCAAAGGTGCTACAAATGTACTATATGAATCATAATGCTTGATAGAGGCGCGGCCGCCATCAGTATCTGGAAGGCGATAGTTTGGAAGACTGTCTTGCGGGGAAAGGGGCGTCCGCCGAAGAGACGGGATGTTTCCAGGTCTTGTCTCTGGGACGCGGCAGAAGATGCCGCGGACTGTCACATTCGTGGAGCGCTATCGCAGGAAATGATCGGGGATTAAAAGGTCATGCCATGAGCGCGCCAGGAAAAGCGTTGTTCATGGTATTTTTTATCACCTAAGAAGAGAGGAAGAAAAGGAAATGAGAGGAAAAAGAAAAACAATCTGGGGGATCCTGGCTTTGCTTTGTATCTTGGCCTGCAGTTCCCTGACCGTTTTCGCGGCGGAAGACGCGGCGGAATATGTTCCCGATATGTATGCGACATTTTGGTCGCTTGTGCCTCCGGTGGTGGCGATCGGCTTGGCGCTGATCACTAAGGAAGTTTATAGCTCCCTGTTCATCGGAATCTTGATCGGAGGAATCTTTTATTCTGGTTTTGAGTTTGAGGGAACGATCACGCATGTATTCCAGGATGGAATCGTGGGAGTACTGACAGATTCTTATAACATGGGGATTATCGTATTTCTGGTGATCTTGGGGATCATGGTTTGTATGATGAATAAGGCGGGCGGTTCTGCCGCGTTCGGCCGCTGGGCCAGCACCAAGATCAAAAGCCGGGTGGGAGCGCAGCTTGCTACCATAGCTTTGGGCGTGATGATCTTTATTGATGATTATTTCAACTGCCTGACGGTAGGAAGTGTTATGCGGCCGGTGACAGATAAGCATAATGTGTCCAGAGCGAAGCTGTCCTACCTGATCGATGCCACGGCGGCGCCTGTGTGTATCATCGCCCCCATTTCTTCCTGGGCGGCGGCTGTGACTGGATTCGTGGAGGGAGAGGATGGATTCTCTATCTTTATCCGGGCCATCCCCTACAACTATTACGCCCTGCTTACGATTGTCATGATGATCGTGATCGCGGTAATGAATTTTGATTACGGCCCAATGAAGCTTCATGAGGAAAACGCTAAAAAAGGAGATCTTTATACAACGCCAGACCGCCCGTACGCGGACGCGGAGCAGGAGATCGTGGAAGGGAAAGGGAAAGTGATCGATCTGGTATTCCCGGTGATCGTGCTGATCATTACCTGCGTGATCGGAATGTTGTATACCGGCGGCTTCTTCAGCGGAACCGGATTTGTAGAGGCTTTTTCCAATAGTGACGCTTCTGTAGGACTGATGTTTGGAAGTTTCTTCGCGTTTATCATCACGATAGGATTTTACGCCGTAAGAAAAGTGCTAAGCCCGAGAGAATCCATGGATTGTATCCCGGAAGGATTCAAAGCGATGGTGCCGGCTATCCTGATCCTGACCTTTGCCTGGACCCTGAAAGCTATGACAGACAGCCTGGGTGCGGCGGATTATGTGGCTCATATCATGCAGTCCGCGGCGGGAGGGCTTATGAGCCTGCTTCCGGCCATCATTTTCGTGGTCGGATGTCTTCTGGCTTTTGCCACAGGAACTTCCTGGGGAACCTTTGGCATTCTGATCCCGATCGTTGTCGCGGTCTTTGAAGGTATTGATGAGAATATGATGATCATGTCTATTTCCGCGTGTATGGCAGGAGCCGTGTGCGGAGACCACTGTTCACCGATTTCCGATACAACGATCATGGCTTCCGCGGGCGGCCAGTGCAACCACGTCAACCATGTGACGACCCAGCTTCCCTACGCGTTTACGGTTGCGGCAGTTTCCTTTGTGAATTACATCATTGCCGGATTCATCCAGAATCCCTTTATCTGTCTGCCGATCGGAATTGTTCTGATGATCGGAACGCTGATGGTGATCCGCCTGATAACAGAAAAGAAAGTATAAAGAATCTTGAAAGGATCCATAAGAGGGACGCTTCCGAAACGTCCCTCTTTTTTGCGGCTTTTCTCATAAAAAAGGAGGCAGGTACGAAAAATAATGGTATAATAAGGAACAGAAGCAAAAAGAGAGGAGATCGAAAATCGGATGAGCATAAAAGATTTACAGACCTATGAGATCATAACAGAAGAAAATTTAAGCGGCATTCAGACCAGAGGAACACTGCTCCGTCACAAAAAGAGCGGGGCCAGAGTCCTTCTGATGGAGAATGACGATCCGAATAAAGTATTCAGCATCGGTTTTCGCACACCGCCTTCAGACAGCACAGGTGTCCCGCATATCATGGAACACTCAGTGCTCTGCGGGTCGAAAAATTTTCCGGCGAAGGATCCCTTTGTGGAATTGGTAAAAGGATCCCTGAACACCTTCCTCAACGCCATGACATACCCGGATAAGACGGTGTATCCGGTGGCCAGCTGCAACGATAAGGATTTTCAGAACCTGATGCATGTGTACATGGATGCGGTATTTTATCCGAATATTTATCAGCATGAGGAGATCTTCCGGCAGGAAGGGTGGAGCTACCGCTTGGAGTCACCGGAAGGGAAGCTGTCCTATAATGGAGTGGTCTACAATGAGATGAAAGGGGCTTTTTCTTCTCCGGAGAGCGTGTTGGACCGGGTGGTCTTGAATACTCTTTTCCCGGATACTTCTTACGCCAACGAATCCGGCGGGGATCCGGAAGAGATCCCGAAACTGACCTACCAGCAGTTCCTGGATTTCCATAGGACTTATTACCACCCCTCCAACAGCTATATCTATCTGTATGGCGATATGGATATGGGAGAAAAGTTAAGATGGCTGGATGAGGAATATTTGAGCGGCTTTGAGAAAATGGATGTGGATTCCCGGATCAAGTATCAGGAACCTTTTGAGGAGATGGTGGAAAAAAGAATTCCATATTCCATAGCAAGCGATGAATCTTTAGAAGATAATACCTATCTTTCTTATAATAAGGTGATCGGGACAAGCCTGGATCGGGAGTTATATCTTGCTTTCCAGATCCTGGATTACGCGCTCCTCTCCGCGCCGGGAGCGCCGCTTAAGAAAGCGCTGACAGAAGCCGGCATCGGGAAGGACATTATGGGATCCTATGATAATGGGATCTACCAGCCGATCTTCTCTGTTATCGCAAAGAATGCCAATCTGTCCCAGAAAGAGGAATTCCTGAAGGTGATCGGTGAGGTCCTCCAGGAACTAGTCAAAAACGGCATTGACCGGAAAGCTTTGGAAGCGGGAATCAATTATCATGAATTTCGTTACCGGGAAGCGGATTTTGGAAGCTATCCCAAGGGATTGATGTATGGCCTGCAGATCCTGGACAGCTGGCTCTATGATGATACAAAGCCATTTATTCACATCGATGTGCTGGATGTGTTTGAGTTCCTGAAAGAAAAGCTGGATACCGGATATTATGAGAACTTGATCCAGAGGTACCTTTTAGATAACCCTCACGGCGCGGTAGTGATCGTGGAGCCGGAGCAGGGAAGGACTGCCAGGCTGGATGCCGCTTTGGATGAACGATTGCAGGAGTACAAAGCGGGATTGAGCAGGGAAGAAGTACAAGAACTGGCAGAACGCACGAAAGCCCTGGAAGATTATCAATCTGCCCCGGAAAGAGCGGAGGACCTGGAGCGTATTCCTGTTCTGAAGCGGGAAGATATTTCCAGGGAAATTGAGCCTATCATCAACGAAGAAATGACCATTGCCGGGGTGCCGGTCATTTTCCATGAGACGCAGACCAATGGGATTGGGTACCTGGACCTTTTATTCGATATGTCCGGCGTGAAAGAAGAGCTGCTTCCCTATGTGGGAATCCTGCAGTCCGTTCTTGGTATCATCGACACGGAACATTACAGTTATGGAGAATTGTTCAACGAGATCAACCGTTGTACCGGCGGCATCGGTACCAGTTTAGAACTTTATAATGATGTGACTAATATCCGGGAGAAGGCTTTTAAAGCCACCTTTGAAGTGAAGGGGAAGGCATTGTATGAGAAGCTTCCTGTGCTTTTCTCTATGGCAGGAGAGATCCTTACGGCGTCTAAACTGGGAGACGAGCGCAGGCTGAAGGAAATCCTGGCTATGGCCAAATCCAGGCTTCTCATGCGTTTTCAGTCTTCCGGCCATTCCACGGCGGCGCTGCGGGCCCTGTCCTACGGGTCCCCTTCGGCCAAGCTGAAAGATATGACCAACGGCATTGACTTTTACCGGACGGTAGCAAGGATCGAAGAGCATTTTGGGGAGGAGAAGGAATATCTGATCCAAGTCTTGAGAGAACTGGCAGAGCGTCTGTTCCGGCCGGACAATCTGATGATCAGTTATACCGCTTCCAGGGAAGGATTAAAAGGGATGGAAGAAATGATACAGGGATTAAAGAACGTCTTGTTCCAGACTCCGGTGAAGGAAGAATCCTGTATCCTGCGCTGCGAGAAGAAGAACGAAGGATTTAAAACCGCCTCTAAGGTGCAGTATGTGGCCCGTACCGGGAATTTTATCGACAATGGCGCAGAGTATACCGGAGCTCTTCAGATCTTGAAAGTGATCTTAAGCTACGATTATCTGTGGCAGAATATCCGGGTCAAAGGAGGCGCTTATGGCTGTATGAGCAGCTTTAACCGGATCGGCGAAGGGTATTTCGTGTCCTACAGGGATCCCAATCTGAAGCGGACGATGGAGGTCTATGAGGGCGTGACGGATTATCTGAAGAAGTTTACCGTCAGTGAACGGGATATGACCAAATATATCATCGGGACCATGAGCAATATCGATCATCCTATGACGCCGTCCGCAAAGGGAGAGCGTTCCATGAATCTCTATATGAATAAAGTGAGCGCGGATATGATCCGGGAAGAGAGAAGACAGATCCTGGAAGCAGGACAGGAGGATATCCGGGCGCTTTCCAAGGTCACAGAGGCGCTGTTGAAAGCAGGACAGATCTGTGTGATCGGCGGGGAGGAAAAGATCGAAGAAGAGAAATCCATGTTTGATACGGTGACCAGTTTTTAGGAAAGAGAAGAAATAGGGAGGAACTATGAGAGAGGATTTTAGATCTGGGTTTGTAACATTGATCGGCCGCCCTAATGTAGGGAAATCTACACTGATGAACTATCTGGTGGGACAGAAGATCGCCATTACATCCAAGAAGCCCCAGACTACAAGAAACCGGATCCAGACGGTGCTGACCACAGAAGAAGGACAGATCATCTTCGTGGACACGCCGGGGATCCATAAGGCGAAAAATAAATTGGGAGAATACATGGTGAATGTGGCCCGGCAGACTTTGAATGAGGTGGACGTGATCCTGTGGCTGGTAGAGCCTGCCACCTTTATCGGGGCGGGGGAACAGCACATTATCCAGCAGCTGAAGAAGGTGAATACGCCGGTGATTCTGGTCATCAATAAGATCGACAGCGTGAAGAAGGAGGAAATCCTGCCGGCCATCGCCGCCTACAAAGATAAGCTGGATTTTGCGGAGATCGTGCCTGTGTCCGCCAGGAGCGGCGAGAATACAGACGAGCTTCTCAAGACAGTGATGCAGTATATGCCCTACGGACCGCTGTATTATGACGAAGATACGGTGACGGATCAGCCGGAGCGGCAGATCGTGGCGGAGTTGATCCGGGAGAAGGCGCTCCACTGTCTGGAAGAAGAGATTCCCCACGGCATCGCGGTCACCATTGAAAGTATGAAGAAAAAGGGGAAGATCACCCATATCGATGCTACGATCATCTGCGAGCGGGATTCCCACAAGGGGATAATTATTGGAAAACAAGGAAATATGTTGAAAAAAATCGGAAGCACCGCCCGCTATGAGATCGAGAAAATGCTGGACTGCCAGGTAAATCTCAAGCTTTGGGTGAAAGTAAAAAAAGACTGGCGGGACAGTGAATTCCTAATGAAAAATTTTGGATACCGGGAAGAAGAATAAAAGATCCCGGCCATGGGAGAACCTAATCTTAACCGTAGGAGACGGAAGAAAATAACGGACAGATGAGGTGATTTCATGGAAGAAACATACTGGAGACGATTCCTGGAAACGGGAAAAGTAGAGGATTACTTGTATTACAGAGGAATGGAAATCTGCAGCCAGGTAATGAAGAATCACGAAGGTGAGCCGATCGATGAATCAGATAACAGTGACGGGTATGGTACTTGCCGCGGCGCCTGCGGGAGAATATGACAGGCGGGTGGTGATCTTGACAAAAGAGCGGGGAAAGATCGCGGCTTTCGCCAGAGGAGCCAGGCGCCAGGGAAGCGCCCTCCTTGGGGTGACAAGCCCCTTTTCCTTCGGAGAGTTTACGCTGTATGAGGGGCGGACATCCTATACGCTGATGTCGGCCTCTATTTCCAATTACTTTGAAGAACTGCGGACAGATGTAGAAGGTGCTTACTATGGGTTTTATTTTATGGATATGGCCAATTATTATGCCAGGGAGGCGGCGGACGAGCGGGAGCTTTTAAAGCTTTTATATCAAACGCTGCGGGCGCTGTCAAATGTACATATTCCCAACCGGCTGGTACGGTGTATCTATGAGCTGCGGATGATCGTGATCGAGGGGGAAGGCCCCCAGCTTGCGGAATGTGTCCTGTGCGGCAGACGGGAAGGGGAGAAGCTGTTCAGCGTCAGAAAGGGAGGACTGATCTGCCCGCAGTGCGCCAAGAAAGCCGGAGACGGAAGGACTTTGCGCTCCTCTACTCTTTACGCGATGCAGTATATCGCGGGGACACCCCTGGAGAAACTGTATACCTTTGTGGTGAAAGAAGAGGTGCTGGAGGAATTGGAGCAGATAATGAAAGCTTATTTGGAAATGTATCTGGGGAAGCGGTTTAAGTCTTTGGATATTCTGGAAACAGTAGTGAACCAGGGAATATAAAATGCTCTGGAAAAACCTTGGCAGGGGTTGCAAACCAGGAGGGATAACTGTATAATAATTAACAATTATTATAGTAAAAAGAGAGGACAAGGGTATGGTTGAAAAGACAATGGATAAGATCGTGGCGTTAGCCAAGTCAAGAGGATTTGTTTATCCTGGGTCTGAGATTTACGGAGGACTTGCGAATACATGGGACTATGGAAATCTTGGAGTAGAGTTAAAGAATAATGTAAAAAGAGCCTGGTGGCAGAAATTCGTCCAGGAATCTCCTTACAATGTGGGAGTGGACTGCGCGATCCTGATGAACCCGCAGACATGGGTGGCCAGCGGACACCTGGGCGGATTCAGCGATCCATTGATGGACTGCCGGGAATGTCATGAGAGATTCCGCGCGGATAAGATCATAGAGGATTACGCCAAGGAGCATGGCCTGGATATTGGGGACAGCATTGATGGGTGGAGCCATGAGAAGATGGAAGCCTACATTGAAGAGCACCAGATTCCATGTCCGACCTGCGGCAAACACAATTTTACAGAGATCCGGGAGTTCAACCTGATGTTCAAAACCTTCCAGGGAGTAACGGAAGACGCGAAAAGCGTAGTATACCTGCGCCCGGAGACAGCTCAGGGAATTTTCGTAAACTTTAAGAATGTACAGCGTACATCCAGAAAGAAGATCCCATTTGGAATCTGTCAGATCGGGAAATCCTTCCGGAATGAGATCACACCAGGAAACTTTACGTTCCGTACCAGAGAGTTTGAGCAGATGGAGCTGGAGTTCTTCTGTGAGCCGGATACTGATCTGGAATGGCATGCGTACTGGAAGCAGTTCTGTCTGGACTGGCTGAAGAAACTGGGATTGAAAGACGAAGAGGTGCGTTACCGGGATCATTCTCCAGAAGAGCTGAGCCACTACAGCAAGGCGACGACAGACGTAGAGTTTTTGTTCCCCTTTGGCTGGGGTGAGCTTTGGGGAATCGCGGACCGGACAGATTTCGACCTGACTCAGCATCAGAATGTTTCCAAACAGGATATGTCCTACTTTGATGATGAGAAGAAGATCAAATATATTCCGTATGTGATCGAACCATCACTGGGAGCTGACCGTATGGTTCTGGCGTTTCTGTGCAGCGCTTACGATGAAGAAGAGCTGGAAGGCGGAGATAAGAGAACGGTGCTTCATTTCCATCCAGCGCTGGCGCCGGTGAAGATTGGAGTTCTGCCGCTGTCTAAGAAACTGAGCGAGGGAGCGGAAAAGGTCTACGCAAAACTGAGTAAGAAATACAACTGCGAGTTCGATGAAAGAGGAAATATCGGAAAACGCTACCGCCGTCAGGATGAGATCGGCACGCCGTTCTGCGTCACCTATGATTTTGATTCGGAGGAAGACGGCGCTGTGACAGTCCGCGACCGGGATACGATGGAACAGGAGAGAGTGAAGATCGAGGATCTGGAAAGCTACTTCGAGAAGAAGTTTGAGTGGTAGGAGTATTCCGGGGAAAAGAAAAGGAATATCTGGAAGCCGTGGGAAAGCAAAAAGAGACTTTCCCACGGCTTTTCTTTTGTAAGACGGCTTTTTATCTGGTCTTATGGTATAATTTACTTTAAAGACAACGGGGATCTGAAAGGAAGGCTTGATAAGAAATAAAGAGAAAAAGGAGATACCATTATGAGCGGATTATCGGAAAATATGCGGGAGATCGTGCGGGAGTCAGTTCTGTCCGTTAAGAAAGAGGATGTCAAAAAGTATAAAAAAGCGGCGATGCCTTTGGGACTGGCGCTTGGTTCCCAATTTTCGGAGAAACAGATCGGAAACGCTATCGCGGGTTATGCTTCAAACTGTAGAAAAGAAGATATCGTGGTCATGTTCGACAACACTTTTGGCGGCAGCGGAAAGAAGGGGATGGTATTCTCCACAGAGGGTTTTTACTGCGATGACCTCAGCGTGTTAAGAAAGAAACGCCCCCTTCCCCTTCCAGTGCGCTATCAGGAGCTTCAGAGCGTAGAGACAGACGGCGGCACCTTGCTGCTGCATTTGAAAGACGGCCGCTTGGAAAAGGCGTTTGGGAGTATTTACAGTGGATTTATCGCGGAAACTTTGAACCGGATCGTAGAGAGGATCTCCAAGGAGGAAAAGGCGGCTGGAGAGAAGGCTGCCCAACCGGAGCCGGAACTTGCTCGGGAAGAAGAGAAGCCAGGGGAAGCCAAGCCGGAGACCGAGGATATTTTCGGATGTATCTGGGCGGAAGAATCGGAAGGAAGAGAGGAGTTGGTACTTTTCAATCTGGAGCGGAGAGAGATCTATCAGATCTATCCGGCGCCCTTTTCCCAGAGAGAAATGGAAACAATGCGCACGCTTGTCTATTTTGCGGCCGCCAGGATAGAGACTTTCCCGGACGGCAGCAGGAGGCTTGCGGAATTAAATAGGCTGGAATCAAGGTATATCAAGGTGATCGTGCTCTGGAATGAGATAACTGACACCTGCTTTACTTTTGCGGACAGTGAGACGGAAGAACACAAATATCGGATCCGGCAGGAAATCTTGGGGATGGATGAAGACGAGCTCTACTTTATGATGCTGGACGAAGATTTAGGAGAGGAGCTTATACTGAGCGCGGTCAACAAAGCGGGAGCCGGCTCTCCTGTCTCTCTTTGCCACGCGCCCTTCTTTGAGGAGGAGGAATATCTTAAAGAGCAGAAATCCGCAGAAGAGTTCCGCAAAAGGGGAGTATAGGAGAAACGCAGAGCGGGAAGAGGATGACTGTTTATAGAAAGAAAACCGACCTCACAATCGTCAGAATGTTGGCCTGACTTTTGGAGGTCGATTTAAAATGGACTTTATCCTGCGCTATTACAGAATCTTAATCTCAGGATCAAAGGGTTTATCCGCATAACGCTCCGGATGGATCCGTCTGTCGCGGAAATCCGCGATCGCTGTGTAGAGAACATCGGTAGAAGAGTTTACACCGGTCTCGCAGGAATCCTGGATTACACCGATGATGAAACCAACGCCTACAACCTGCATGGAGATATCGTCCGGGATTCCAAACAGGCTACATGCCAGCGGGATCAAAAGCAGGGAACCGCCAGCCACGCCAGAAGCTCCAGCCGCGCTGGCCGCCGCCAGTACGCACATGATCAGGGCGCTTCCGATGGATACTTTAATATCCAGGGTATTGGCCGCCGCAAGAGCCATGGTGGAGATGGTGATGGCCGCTCCGGCCATATTAACGGTAGATCCCAATGGAATGGAGATGGAATATGTATCTTCATCCAGCCCCAGCTTCTTACACAGTTCCATATTGACCGGAATGTTGGCCGCGGAACTTCTGGTAAAGAAAGCAGTGATAAAGCTTTCTTTCAAGCAGGTGAAGATCAGCTTGTAAGGATTCTTGCGGATAAACAAGAATACGATGATCGGGTTGACGATAAATACAACTGCCGCCATGGTGCCTACCAGTACCAGGATCAGACGTCCATATCCAAGGAGGACTTCCAGCCCCTGCTCGGAAATGGTAGTGAAGATCAGACCGGCAATACCAAAGGGCGCGCAGCTGATGACCCATTGTACAGCCAGGGAAACGGCGTCCGAGATATTTTCCAGCGCCCGCTTAGTCCCCTCGCTGGCGCCTTTTAAGGCGATACCAAAGATGATGGCCCAGGCAAGGATACCGATATAGTTGGCGTTGATGATCGCGTTGACCGGATTGTCTACCAGGTTCATCAAAAGATTGGTCAATACTTCCGTTACGCCGCTTGGAGGGGCTACATCACCGGTATCTGTGTTCTCGGAGAATGTCAGCACGATCGGGAATAAACGGCTTGCGATCACGGCACAGGCCGCGGCTACCACGTTGCCGACCATGTATAAGATCACGATGACTTTCATGTTTGTTTTCTGGCCTTTTCCCATGTGACATAAGGAACTCATGACCAGGAAGAATACCAGGACAGGAGCGATTCCCCGCAGCGCTCCTACAAACAGATCTCCAAGGATGGAGATGCCGGTTGCCTGCGGAACGGTCAGTCCGAGGATGATACCAATGATCAAGCCGCAGATGATCCGTTTTACCAGGCTGATACTGTTCCATTTTTTGACTAGATTCTTGATTGCTTCCATACACTTCTCTCTTTCTCTTTTTCTTTTTTTGGATCCTGCAATGCAAAGATAACGTTAAGACATTGCCTTCTATTAATATACAGGATTTGATAAGATTTGTAAATAATAACTAGAAATTTTTTTGAATAAATGGAGATTCTGTGCTGTTTGCACAGAACGAACGGAAAGAGAAAAAGAAAAGCATCCAAAGACTGAGCCTTGGATGCTTTTTAAGTTTTTATTTGATGATTTTGGTGTGCTACATAATTTTGATCTCAGGATCAAAAGGCTTATCCGCATAGCGCTCCGGATGGATCCGTCTGTCGCGGAAATCCGCGATCGCTGTGTAGAGAACATCGGTAGAAGAGTTTACACCGGTCTCGCAGGAATCCTGGATTACACCGATGATGAAACCAACGCCTACAACCTGCATGGAGATATCGTCTGGGATTCCAAACAGGCTACATGCCAGCGGGATCAGGAGAAGAGAACCGCCTGCCACGCCAGAAGCTCCGGCCGCGCTGGCCGCCGCCAGTACACACATGATCAGGGCGCTTCCGATAGAAACGTGGATATCCAATGTATTTGCCGCCGCTAACGCCATCGTAGAAATGGTGATGGCCGCTCCTGCCATGTTAACCGTTGCTCCAAGAGGAATGGAGATAGAATATGTATCTTCATCCAGTCCCAGCTTCTTGCACAGTTCCATATTGACCGGAATGTTGGCCGCGGAACTTCTGGTAAAGAAAGCGGTGATAAAACTCTCTTTTAAGCAGGTGAATACCAATTTGAAAGGATTTTTGCGGATAAACAGGAACACGATGATCGGGTTGACGATGAAGACAACAACTGCCATGGTTCCTACCAGTACCAGGATCAAACGTCCATATCCAAGGAGTACCTCCAGACCCTGTTCGGAGATGGTAGTGAAGATCAGACCCATGATACCAAAGGGCGCGCAGCTGATGACCCACTGTACCGCGATCGAAACAGCATCGGAGATATTCTCCAGAGCTTTCTTTGTCCCCTCGCTGGCGCCTTTGAGGGCAACACCGAAGATGATCGCCCAGGCAAGGATACCAATATAGTTAGCATTGACGATCGCGTTGACTGGATTGTCTACCAGGTTCATCAGAAGGTTGGTCAATACTTCGGTCACGCCGCTTGGAGGCGCCACATCACTGGTATCTGTATTCTCGGTGAAGGTGAGCACGATTGGGAAAATATAGCTTGCGATCACGGCACAGGCCGCCGCCAGCACGTTGCCCGCCATATAAAGGATAACGATCATCTTCATATTAGTCTTCTGGCCTTTTCCCATATGACACAGAGCGCTCATTACAAGGAAGAATACCAGGACAGGGGCGACTCCCCGCAGTGCTCCGACAAACAAGTCTCCAAGGATGGAGATTCCGGTTGCCTGCGGAACGGCCAGTCCGAGGATAATACCGATGATCAAGCCGCAGATGATTCGTTTTACCAGGCTGATACTGTTCCATTTGTGAATAACATTCTTAATTGCTTCCATGTGTTTTCGCAGATATTGTTATCTGCCACCTCTCTTTCCTCTAGATTTTGTTTTCGTGTTTTGGAAGAAAACGCTATAAGGATTATAATTTATCCGATATGATTTGTGAACATGAAAAAGGATTTTGACGAAATCTTAGCGTTTTATAAACATATTTGTGCAAAATTTAACGAAAAGAGAAATGTTTTTTATGCAACTTTAGCAAATTCCGTTGTGCAAGAGGAAAAGCTTATGCTATAATATATCGAGAAAAATCGTCCAGGGGGACGGAAATATGGGAGGTACCTCGAAATGAGTGAAAAAAACGATGGATTAATGTGGGCACTTGTGAAAGAGAAGCCAGAAGAAGGATTGTGGATGAAACGAGTTCCAATTCCGGAAGTTGGGCCCAACGATGTGAAGATCAAGATCCATAAGACCGCGATCTGCGGAACAGACGTACATATCTGGCAGTGGAATGACTGGGCGCAGCATACGATTCCTATTGGACTTACCGCTGGCCATGAATATGTGGGAGAGGTCGTTGAAGTGGGAACGGGCGTGAAAGGGTTTAATATAGGAGATCTGGTTTCTGGGGAAGGCCATATCACCTGCGGAAAATGCCGGAACTGTCTGGAAGGCCACAAAGAAAACTGTAAGGACGCGAAAGGCGTGGGTGTCAACAGAAACGGCGCGTTTGCGGAATATCTTGTGATTCCTTCTTCTAATGTATGGCCTTGTAATCCAAATATTCCGGAAGAGATGTACGCGATTTTTGATCCGTTTGGAAACGCGACTCATACAGCGCTTTCTTATGATGTCCTGGGTGAGGATGTGCTGATCGCGGGAGCTGGACCGATCGGGATCATGGCGGCGGCGATCGTAAAATTCTCAGGCGCAAGGCACGTGGTAGTGACCGATTTCAATGAGTATCGTCTGGAACTGGCTAAGAAGCTTGGCGCTACCAGAGTTGTTAATCTTGGAAAAGAAAAGCTGCCTGACGTGATGAAAGAGATCGGAATGACGGAAGGATTTGACGTGGGTCTGGAAATGTCTGGATCACAGGCGGGTCTCGCGGATATGATCCACAATATGAAACACGGCGGAAATATCGCTCTTCTGGGACTGCAGAGAACAGACGCTACCGTAGATCTTGAGACAGTGATCTTCAATGGCCTGAATCTCCGCGGAATCTATGGACGTAAAGTATGGGATACCTGGTATAAGATGTCTACAATGCTTCAGGCTGGCTTGGATATTTCCCAGATCATCACCCACCACTTTGATATTAAAGACTATGCAAAGGGATTTGAGGCTATGATCTCCGGACAGTCTGGGAAAGTGATCCTGGACTGGGCTCATGTGAATGATTAAAGACCGGAAAAGGCGCGGAGCACGAGTATTTATTTTTAAGAAAGAAGGATGATAGAAATGGCAAGGAAAGACGACATTTTAGATATTTACGCAAAAGAAGTAGAAGGGATCAAAGAGGCAGGGCTCTTTAAAGGGGAGGCTCCATTTGTTTCCCCGCAGGGCGCGAGAGTGACCATGGAAGATGGAAGAGAGCTTCTGTGCATGTGCGCCAATAACTACCTGGGGCTGGGCGACAGCCCGCGCTTGATCGAGGCGGCAAAGAAAACCTACGATGAAAAGGGATTTGGTGTCGCATCTGTTCGTTTTATTTGCGGAACCCAGGACATCCATAAGAAATTGGAAAAGAAAATCTCCGATTTCCTGGGAACAGACGATACGATTTTGTATTCTTCCTGTTTTGACGCAAATGGCGGTTTGTTTGAGACGATCCTGACGGCAGATGACGCGGTCATCAGTGATGAACTGAACCACGCTTCTATCATCGATGGTGTGCGTTTGTGCAAGGCAAAGAGATTCCGCTATAAAAATAATGATATGGAAGATCTGGAAGCTAAATTAAAAGAGGCGGATGAAGCAGGCGCAAGGATCAAACTGATCGCTACCGACGGCGTGTTCTCTATGGATGGAATCATCTGCAACCTGCAGGGCGTATGTGATCTGGCGGACAAGTACAATGCTCTGGTAATGGTAGACGACAGCCACGCGGTAGGATTTGTAGGAAAGACGGGCCGCGGGACACCAGAATACTGCGGCGTACAGGGCCGTGTAGATATCATTACCGGAACATTGGGCAAAGCTCTTGGCGGAGCTTCCGGCGGATATACATCCGGCAGGAAAGAGATCATTGACCTGCTTCGTCAGCGCAGCCGCCCGTATCTGTTCTCCAATTCTCTTGCGCCGGCTATTGCGGGAGCCAGCCTGGAACTCTTTGATATGCTGGATGAGAGCACGGAATTAAGAGATCATCTGGAAGAAGTGACCGCTTACTATCGGCAGCAGTTGGTAGATAATGGATTCGATATCATTCCGGGAACCCATCCGTGCGTGCCGGTAATGCTCTATGATGAGAAGACGGCAGCGGAATTTGCGAAACGTATGATGGACAAAGGCGTATACGTAGTGGCTTTCTCCTATCCAGTAGTTCCAAAGGGAAAAGCAAGAATCCGTACACAGGTATGC
The DNA here is from genome assembly GCA_007361935.1 of Lachnospiraceae bacterium KGMB03038. Classification (NCBI taxonomy): domain Bacteria; kingdom Bacillati; phylum Bacillota; class Clostridia; order Lachnospirales; family Lachnospiraceae; species Lachnospiraceae bacterium KGMB03038. The sequence continues at coordinate 1,029,585 of CP041667.1, forward strand.
GCAAGCCATACAAAAGAAGATATCGATTTTATCGTGAAGTGCTTCAAAGAAGTAAGAGACGAGATGAAATAATCATCATCATCCAGGACGTAGCCTTTTTGCAAAAGGCTACGTCCTGGATGAATATTTGCGGTGTACCCAAATGAAAGATGGGGTGTACCTAAATGAAAAATGACCTGTACCCAAATGGAAGGGAGGAAAGTTAGTGCCAACCAGAAGGCGACAAAGAAGTGGTACAGATATCTATCATGTGATCACAAAAGGAATTAATAAGGAAAGAAATTTTAATCAAGATCGTGAAAAAAGATATTTAAAGAAAATTATTCGAAAAGTTCAAAAAAAGTACAAAAGTGTTGAAATATACGCGTATTGTATCATGTCAAATCATCTCCACTTGATTCTCAAGGCGGAATTTCCAATTTTATCATTATTTATGGCGGCTGTTTTAGCTGAATATGCAAATTACTATAATTATAAACATCATAGAAATGGTCATGTGTTTCAAAACCGTTTTATCAGTGAATGTATAGAAACGGAACGCTATTTTTGGAATTGTTTGAGATATGTTCATTTAAACCCGGTGAAAGCCTATATTGTCGAAGAAGCGGAGAAATATAAATATAGCAGTATGATGGAATATAGAAATAGTGCACCGGATCTTCTGCATGAAAAGGCAATTGAATTTTATAGAAAGGAATTTGGTTCATATAGTGAATTTGAAGAATTTCATAAGCAGCGTCAGAGAGAACTGTTTATTGATATTCCAGACGAAATTACTTCACAACAAAATGAAATTGCGCTATTGATTGCGGAAGAATTATTTAAAACTAAAAATTTATCCCACTTGACTCAGGTTTTTGAGGAAAGAGAGATTCGGCAGGTATACCTTCAGGAAATAAAGAGAATCCTGAGAATATCAGAAAAAAAGGCAAAGCAGCTTTTCAATACGGTAAAAAAGCAGGTAGAAGAACAAAAAGGTACAGGGTAGAATAGAAAAAGTGACACCCCATCTTTCATTTGGGTACACCGTAAAGTTTAATTCCAGACGTAGTAAAAATAAAGAATACTACGTCCCCAACATATGTTATACTTACACCAGGAGGTTGATCAACTATGAACAAACAAAACGCATGGAAATCTTACGATGCTTCCCAGCTTCAGGAGCTGGAGCGTATCAACACAGACTACAGAGCCTGCCTGGACGCAGGGAAAACGGAACGGGAGTGCATCAAGCTTACCGTCCAGAAACTGGAAGCCCAGGGCTACCGGAATATCAAATCTATCGAAGAAGGGATCAAGCCGGGGGATAAGATCTACGCGGTCTGCATGAACAAGAGTATCGCCATTTTCCAGATCGGCAGGCAGCCGCTGGAAAACGGCATGAATATCCTGGGCGCTCACATTGATTCGCCCAGGATTGATGTAAAGCAGAATCCCTTATATGAAAATGAAGAACTGGCCTATTTGGATACCCATTATTATGGAGGGATCAAGAAATATCAGTGGGTGACCCTTCCTCTTGCCCTCCATGGGGTGATCGCCAAAACGGACGGTTCAGTAGTCGAGGTCAACATCGGCGAAAAGGATGAGGATCCGGTATTTGTGATCACAGATCTTCTGGTCCACCTGGCTGGGAAACAGATGGAAAAAAAGGCCAGCGCAGTGATCGAAGGAGAAAAGCTGGATCTGCTATTTGGGAGTCAGCCGATTCAGCAAGCGGAAGGTCTTGATGAAGAAGATAAGGATGCGGTAAAGGCAAATGTGCTGCGGATCTTAAAGGAATATTATGATATGGAGGAAGAAGACTTCCTGTCTGCGGAATTGGAGATTGTTCCGGCGGGAAGAGCAAGAGAGTGCGGCCTGGATCGGAGTATGATCCTGGCTTACGGACAGGACGACAGAGTATGCGCGTTTACATCCCTGTTCGCTATGCTGGATACCCAAGAGGTAGAGCGGACGGCCTGCTGTATTCTGGTGGATAAGGAAGAAATCGGAAGTGTGGGCGCCACCGGAATGCATTCCCGTTTTTTTGAAAATGTGGTGGCAGAGCTGACCGCCCTGACCGGAAGCGAGTCTGAATTAAGAGTGAGACGGACTCTGCAGAACTCGAAAATGCTTTCTTCCGATGTAAGCGCGGCTTATGACCCTATGTTTGCGGAAGCCTTTGAGAAGCGCAGCGCCGCTTTTTTTGCCAAGGGTTTGGTATTCAATAAATTTACCGGAAGCCGAGGCAAAAGCGGATCTAACGATGCCAACGCGGAATATTTGGCGGAGCTTCGCAGTGTGATGGAGGAGGGAAATGTGGCCTTCCAGTTCGCGGAGCTTGGCAAGGTGGATGAAGGCGGCGGAGGTACCATCGCCTACATTATGGCCAATTATGGGATGGAAGTGATCGACAGCGGCGTAGCGGTCCTTTCTATGCACGCGCCTTGGGAAGTGACCAGCAAAGCAGACGTTTATGAAGCTTACAAAGGATACAAAGCGTTTTTACAGATCCGTTAAGAAAAGGACGATTGTTTTTCACCGACAGGCGCATAGCTGAATAGTTATAATATATTGGGAGAAACTCTTGACGAAAACTGGCAAAACCAGTAAAATAGATGTGCTATTTAGTTAGAAAAGTTTAGAAAAAAGAATTTAGGAGGTCATAACAGATGGCAAAATGGGTCTATATGTTCACAGAAGGTAACGCGACCATGAGAAACCTTCTTGGTGGAAAAGGCGCAAACCTCGCAGAGATGACAGGCCTTGGACTCCCGGTTCCACAGGGATTCACGGTAACGACAGAGGCTTGTACGCAGTATTATGAAGATGGCAGACAGATCAACGACGAGATCATGGGGCAGATCATGGAAGCCATGACCAAACTGGAAGAGATCACCGGAAAGAAATTTGGAGACAAAGAGAACCCGCTTCTCGTTTCTGTTCGTTCTGGCGCGAGAGCTTCTATGCCTGGTATGATGGACACGATTTTGAACCTTGGCCTGAATGAAGAAGTTGTTGAGACGCTGGCAGAGGCTTCCGGCAATCCGCGCTGGGCTTGGGACTGCTATAGAAGATTTATCCAGATGTACTCCGACGTTGTTATGGAAGTCGGAAAGAAATATTTTGAAGAGCTCATCGACAAGATGAAAGAAGAAAAAGGCGTAACACAGGACGTTGAACTGACCGCAGAAGATCTGAAGACTCTGGCAGGCCAGTTCAAGGCTGAGTACAAAGAGAAGATTGGGGATGATTTCCCATCTGACGCGAAAGAACAGTTGATGGGCGCTGTAAAAGCGGTATTCCGTTCCTGGGACAACCCAAGAGCAAATGTATACCGTCGTGACAACGATATCCCATATTCTTGGGGAACCGCTGTCAACGTACAGATGATGGCATTTGGCAACATGGGAGACGACTGCGGTACAGGCGTTGCGTTCACTCGTGACCCAGCTACAGGAGAAAACGGACTGTTTGGAGAGTTCCTGACAAATGCTCAGGGCGAGGACGTTGTTGCCGGAGTTCGTACTCCTATGCATATTTCCGAGATGGAAGAGAAGTTCCCGGAAGCGTTTACACAGTTCAAAGATGTGTGCAAGACTTTGGAGACGCACTACAGAGATATGCAGGATATGGAGTTCACCGTTGAGCACGGCAAGCTGTACATGCTGCAGACAAGAAATGGTAAGAGAACGGCGAAAGCTGCCCTGAAGATTGCCTGCGACCTGGTAGACGAAGGCATGAGAACAGAGGAAGAAGCAGTTGCTATGATTGATCCAAGAAACCTGGATTCTCTGCTTCATCCGCAGTTTGACGCTGACGCTCTGAAGAAAGCCACTCCAATGGGAAAAGCTCTTGGAGCATCTCCTGGAGCTGCTTGCGGTAAGATCGTATTTACAGCAGATGACGCGGTAGAGTGGGCAGAAAGAGGCGAGAAGGTTGTTCTGGTGCGTCTGGAGACCTCCCCGGAAGATATCACAGGTATGAAATCTGCTCAGGGTATCCTGACCGTTCGCGGCGGTATGACCTCTCACGCAGCCGTTGTTGCACGTGGAATGGGAACATGCTGTGTATCCGGCTGCGGCGATATCGTAATGGACGAAGCAAATAAGAAATTCACACTTGGCGGAAAAGAATTCCACGAAGGAGATCCAATCTCTTTGGATGGATCTACAGGAAATATCTACGATGGAATCATCCCAACGGTAGACGCTACTATCGCAGGTGAGTTCGGACGGATCATGGGATGGGCTGACAAGTACAGAAGACTGAAAGTCCGCACCAACGCAGATACACCGGCTGATGCTAAGAAAGCCGTTGAGCTGGGCGCGGAAGGAATCGGTCTTTGCCGTACCGAGCATATGTTCTTCGGCGAGGGCAGAATCGATGCGTTCCGTGAGATGATCTGCTCTGAGACAGAGGAAGAAAGAGAGAAAGCTCTGGAGAAAGTCCTTCCATATCAGCAGGGAGACTTTGAGGAACTGTACGAGGCGCTGGAAGGAAATCCGGTTACCATCCGCTTCCTTGATCCTCCGCTTCACGAGTTCGTTCCAACGGAAGAAGAAGATATCAAGAAACTGGCTGAGGCTCAGGGCAAGACTGTTGAGCAGATCAAAGCTGTGATCGACAGCCTGCACGAGTTCAACCCAATGATGGGACACCGTGGATGCCGTCTGGCAGTAACTTATCCAGAGATCGCTAAGATGCAGACAAGAGCTGTTATCCGCGCAGCGATCAAGGTTCAGAAGGCGCACCCAGACTGGAGCATCAAACCAGAGATCATGATTCCGCTGGTTGGCGAAGTAAAAGAGCTGAAATACGTGAAGAGATTCGTAGTTGAGACCGCTGACGCTGAGATCGCGGCAGCAGGAATCGACCTGAAATACGAAGTAGGTACCATGATCGAGATCCCAAGAGCGGCTCTTACCGCTGATGAGATCGCAAAAGAGGCTGACTTCTTCTGCTTTGGTACAAACGACCTGACACAGATGACATTCGGATTCTCCCGTGACGATGCAGGAAAATTCCTGAACGCGTATTATGATGCAAAGATCTACGAGAATGATCCATTTGCGAAACTGGACCAGACAGGCGTTGGCAAGCTGATGAAGATGGCTATCGAACTTGGAAAATCTTCCAATCCGAACATGCATCTTGGAATCTGCGGCGAGCACGGCGGAGACCCATCTTCTGTTGAGTTCTGCGATGGACTTGGACTGGATTATGTATCTTGCTCACCATTCCGTGTACCGATCGCAAGACTTGCGGCAGCACAGGCAGCGATTGCGCATAAATAATCATAATAATCCGGAGTGTTTCAATAAGGAGAGGCATTTAGCCTCTCCTTATTTTTGTGAAAAAGTTAACTGGGGACGTAGTAAAATTCAATTTTACTACGTCCCCAGTTAAGCAAAAACAGGTAATAAATCCCCAGATTCTGTGTTTTTATCAAGAAAAAACCGTGAAATATACAAGATGTATTGATTTCGTTTTCAGAAATATATATAATAAATATTTACAATGAAACGTATATAAAAGGGGAGATAAAGGATAAATGAAGGATGTTAAGAGACAGGGGAAAGTATTCCTGAACAAGAGAGAGAAATGGAAGAAACGAGTGCTTAGTATTCTACTGGTCTTCGTGACAATCCTGACGTTGGTTCCATCTTCTGTCTATGCGGACGGAACGCAGGGAGAAAAGGCTACTGTGGATACTGGCGCAGCCGAAGACGTGGATAGCGCTGGCGGGATGGAGGAGAATACCAGCGAGACGGAAAAGGCTGGTATATCGATAGCATGGACGCCTGAGGCGGAAGAGGTAAAGACGGGAGAGACCGGGACAGTCAGACTTACGGCGGAATTAGAATATGGGTTCGCCGAAGGAACAGAAGTCCAGGTAGAAATCTCATTGGATGCGAGAGAGGCTGCGGCGTTAGAAAATGTATCCGATGCGAGGATCGTGAAAGAAGAGCAGGGAGAAGGGAATGCCAAATTGAGTTTTTCCCTGGATGACAGCCGGAATGCGCTGGACAGCACCCTGACTTTCCATACAGAAAATGACATTACAGCACCATTCGAAATCCAGATTACTAAAGACGATATCAAAGTCACAGCTACCAAGAATGGAAATCCGATAGAAGCAGAGGTAGAGAAACAGGGCGGAACAATGAAAGTGGCGGCCTCTTTCGGATGGGAAACTGCCGTGACGGCAAAGTCGGAATTCGTTCAATGGGATGGAGAAAAAGGGACAAATGGGTGCTTTTCCTGGAATATGTCTTCCCAGAACCGAGCAGAGACAGGAACCATTCTGACCAAGGAACAGGAGGTTGTTTTTGCCTTGACACTTCCTGAGGGAATGGAGTTCCCGGAAGGAACGTATCAGGTCAGAGAGGAAAAAGGAGAGAATAAGACGATCTTGGTGGGAAAAATGCCGGTGGTCGGAGGATTGCCGGAAGAACTTGAGGTGGCAGAGGTAAAACGTGCGGACGTACGTACACTGGCCTTGACACTGCGTAGGGAGAATACAAACGGTCAGGAAGAATTGTCAGATCTGGTGACAGAACTGACTCTCTTTGGCGGCGCGCTGGAAGCGGAAGAGACCTTTCAGCCTGCACAGGATACAGAGATTACATTGGTAATGAAAGCAGAGGCTGTTTCGTTGGCAGGGGAATCCTATACCAGTGTGAAAGAATTGACTGTCAGCCTTCCTGTAGTGGCAGAAGAGCGGACGGAGGAAGACGGAGAGGCGAAGACAGAAGGGACACAGAAGAGAGACAGGGAGAAGACTCTGGCGGAAGAAAGAGACGGGGCGTTCCAGATTCCTGATGGAGCCACGGTTTCAATCCAGGATTACGCGCAGGCTATTACCCGTCAGATTTACTGGTCTGATAATAATGATGAGGCAGATATCAGACCAGAAGCAGGAGGATATCCCGAGGCGGCTCTTCATTTTACGGTAAAGGCAGAGGATGGAACAGCGGTCGGGACAGGTATCTTAAGCGAATCTAATATGAAGGAATTGGGGCTTGCCAGTATGCCGATTGTGGATGTGGTGGATCGCGGAGGTTCACACTATGAATACGCGGTAACGGCTGGCAGACTTCCTTCTAAGATCACGGTTACAGACATTTATGGGACGCCGGTTTCCTATACTGTGGAGTGGAAGGCGGTTCCGGAAGAAGTGGATGGATACGCGCTGGCAGTGGTGACGGAAGAAAATAAAGACAATTATCCGTCGATTTCAGATAGAGAGGATCCTGAAGGATGGTATTATATGCTGGAGACAGACTTCTCTTTCAAGATCGATCTGCACTGCGGAGAGGTAGAGGCGGATACCCAGAAGATCCAAGATCGACTGATGGAACAGTTTGCGTTAAATCTCTCTTATGGAAGTAAGAACGAAACGTATGATCTGGATGCAATCGGCAAGGACAATTTTGCTGTAGAGAAGATTGAAGCAACGGATAACGATACTCTGTGGGAGGGGACCATCAGCGGTTTATGGAAATATAATCTAGATGGCAGTTTGATTTACGCGACAGTGTCTGAGGAAGACAAAGACGGCAGATTGGATGTGCCAGGCAGTGTGATCTTGGAAGAAGGGGATTATTTCGCAATCTCTTATGATAATTCAGCGGCGTCAAATTATGGAGCGGTAAAGGACTGCATCCACGATGGAGGAACCCTGGATCTGACCTTGGCGGGAGAAACGGAGTATCAGGCGGAAAAGCAATGGCTGGATGAAGAAGACAGCCAGCGTCCTGCGGGAGAACTCCAGCTTTGGCGTTACCGGAAGGGCGCCAGCTATACCACGGCAGCCGCGGTGCGTGATACAGATAATAATATCTTGACGTTGGACTTAAATGGAAACACAGAACAAAAGATTACCTTTTCAGATCTTCCCAAATATGATGCGGAGGGGTATGAGTATATCTATGTAGTAAGAGAATACTTGGACGGTAGTACAGCAGAGGGAGGAACGGCAGACAGCTACACGCAAGTATTTGGAAAGGTTACAGAGAATGAAGATGGAACCTTTACAGTCTCTGATATCGGAGAGGACGGAACGGCTTATAAAGATCGGCCTTCCGGGAACACTTATCTCTATGACGGAGGAACTCTTTCAAACCGCATCACGGGAACTGTTTCCGCGGAAGCGGTCAAGATTTGGAAGGCATCTGCTTTCCAGGCGGAATTTGAAGATGTTTCTGTAGAGCTGACTTTGATGTGCAGACCTGCGGGCGAGGAAGATATGTCCTGGATAGAGGCCCAAAAGGATGGAAAACCAGTCAAAGAAGTAATGGAAGGCTTTACCGCGGAAACATTAGCCACCACATCTGTAGATGCCTTTATGCCGGAATATGACAGCCTGGGCCGTAAGCTGGAATACCAGTGGATAGAGACGGGCGTTTATCAGGGAAATGGGGGAGAAAATCTTCTGGAAAACGAAAGATTCACTCTGGAGCAGGATGGAAGAGAGATCCTCTATCAATCTGAGCAGAAGATGACGGTCACAGAGGAAGGGCAGTCTCAGACGGTGATCACTAACAGTATCGCTAATACCATCGACTATGAGGTGGAAAAAATCTGGGAGAATATGGATCCGGGAGAGTCTGTGCAGTTTTCTCTGTATCGGATCCTGAGCGGAGAGGCTCTCACGGAGGATAGTAAGCCGGTAGCGACCTTTACCCTGGATGGTAAGGCGGATCCTGACAAGGTTTTAGTGAATGAGACAGAAAAAATTTATTGTCAGGAGATGGAGCCCTGGAAGGCAGAAGTTACCGGACTGCCTGAATACGATGAGGACGGCCGGGAATATGAATATATCCTGCTGGAGAACAGCGGCGGGACGGAGTATACACCTACTTATACAACAACCAGGGATCCAGAGACCAGAGATTACTATACAGAGGTGGTCAATGCTCCGGGAGAAGGGAATCGGATCACGGTACGCAAGGACTGGATCGATGACAGCGATATCCTGCATCGGGAAACCGTTGCTATCGGGATATACGTCCGGAAAACGAATGAGCGGATCAGTGGGGTCACATTAGAGGGAGATGTGTGGCAGGCCCAGGCAGGCATTGGTCAATATGAAGTAGATGATGTGTATATCCTGGAAGAAACGGTGGGAGGAGAGAAGATCCCCCTGAGAGAGACGGAAAAGGATGAAGATCAGTATGAGCCTGAGTGTCCTGTGTTTTATACCGCAGATGCAGAAACCTGTACTGAAATTCGCTACGAGACCGATCACCATCGTTATGAAGCTACTTATCATGAGGCTATTGAGATTGCCGGAGAAACGATTTATTCTGTAACGAACCGCCGGCTGGGCAATGTGGATCTGACGGTCACGAAAGAATGGGTAGATGGTGATGGAGAGCGCCGGGAGGAAATCCAGACTGAGCTGGAGGAGTTGAAGGAAGAATCTCATGGCGGCTTATCCCTGAATCTGCGCCTGACTTTTGCAGATAGTGTAGACAGCGAAGGCAGCGGCTATAAGATTGACTACGAAAATGATTATGTCACGATAGGAAACAGGGACGATCAGGTGCCGATCATGCGCCCTGTAAAAGAGGAAGGCGGTTTAACAGGCGATGATCGGGAAAAAGGGAGCGCCATTGTCCCAATAGAGCTGAGCGAGGATTCCTTTACCTGCTATTTTTGGAATCTCCCCAAATATGACCAGAATGGTTCCGTAGTCCGTTACAGTGTGGAGGAAGTCTGGCTGAATGAAGAGGGACAGGAAGTCACCCTTGAGGAAATGAGTCAGAAGTATCCAGACCTTTACGCATTGGTGGCTGAATATAGCTCCGGTTATCAGGAGACCTTTGTGACCAGTGATCTGCACGATGTGGATACGCAGACGGTGACGGTGACAAATAAACTGACCGGGACCAAAGAGGTACGCTGGCATAAACAGTGGAATGACATGTACAACTATGATTCTGGCCTGCGCCCGGATATCTATCTGGACATCTACACGGTAAAGAGGGAGAAAGGTGACGGAGGAGTCCCAGAAAAGAAAATCGAGCTTTATCGGGCAAATTATAAGTGGGAGTATTCAGAAGACGCTTCAGACAGCGGCGAGAGCAGTGAGGATGGGACTTATGATAAACAACGGCACTGGCATGCTGTGCTGAGCGGTCTGCCTAAGTATGATGCCTATGGGTATGAGATTATCTACTACGCTGTTGAGCATACCTTGGTAAATGCTTCTGATTTCGATTATACGGATACGGTTTATTCTATTGAACGGAGTGGAAATCTGGAAAAGATCGGGACTGTGAATCAGCTGACCGATCCAACAGCGCTGGATGATGGAGATGCAATAGCCATTCCGGATGAGGAGCTGGATCCGTTTGCGGAACAGACTTATGCCTTGCGGGAGGAAGGAACCTTTACCAATAATCTTTCCGGTACGGCTTCGGTAACAGGACGGAAATTATGGGAGAATCTGCCTTCCGGTTATCCAAGAGAGGATATGCCGGACATCCGTTTCCGCCTGGAGCAGTATGTGGCGGTGAATCCTTGGAATCAAGATCAGGATGATAATGATGATGGCTTGGTTTTGATAGATGATGAATGTGCGGTTTTAACGGTTACTGACTGGACATCTGTCTATAAAAACGGCTCTTATACGTTCCAGATTGATTATGAAGGTGAGAACGTAATGGAGGTAGAGGAAGAAACCGGAGAAGTCTCTTTCGGCCCGGCAAATGAGAGCGCCGCAGAGCTCCCGCGCTATGATGCTCTGGGAAGTCTCTATATCTATAGGCTGGTAGAGGATAAGATTATCTGGGATGAGGACATTACAGATCCAGATCTGGATATTGATGATGTCTACACAAAAGAGGATGGAAGCAATACCTATCTGGTATCCAATGCCTATGAAGGCAAGAAGGGCGCCTTGTCTTATCAGAAATACCTGTATCTGCCGACAGATGAAAATGGAACAGTGGAAAGTTTCCCGGCTGTTCTATTCCGGCTGGTGCGTACTTATACGAAAGGCGCGGATGAAGACGGCAACAAGATCCAGTCTGATCCGGAGGTGGCCGAGACCATTACTTGGACTTCAGCCCAGGTCAAAGAGGCAGTTGAGAAAGAAGGAGAGGATTTTGACGGCCTGATCCAGCATACCTTTACGATTGAGGATCAAGAGATCTACGCTCCCAACGGCTCCGAATATCAATACTATATCTGTGAGGTAAAGACCTACTTGAACGACTATAATACCTGGGTAAAGGCTGACGACATAAAAGAAGCAGAATTAGCATTAACGATGAAAGAAAAACCTTCAGAACCGGAATTACAGGAGGGAGAGAAACGGATTCCAGTAGCGATAAAATTGACGCAGAATCAAGCGGATGGGAAAGGAGCAACAGAGGAGAATTTACCAATCTGCGCTACTTTTATCAATCAGCGGACGGAGGATCCCGCTGCAGTGACGCTGCAAGGGGAAAAGATCTGGGAGGATTACAGCAATGCTTTTGAAACCCGCCCAGAGGATGTGGAACTGAAAGTATTCCGCTTGGCCATTTCCCAGCCGGGGCAGGGGAATCAAATTCCGGAGCAGGAAGTGCCGGCAACTGAGTATGAAATTACCTGGACCAAAGAAGAGGGAGACACCTGGACTTATGAAATCCAGGGAGCCCAGGGAAGTGGTGAGCTGGAGCGCTACGCGCCTAACGGACGGCCCTGGCAGTACATTGTACGGGAGTATCTGGAGGATGGAAGCGTTTATCAGGTGACTCCAGTGGATGGAAGCGGAACAGCCGCCGGTCAGGTAACTGAGAAAAATCCAGACGGCACCACGGAGGGAACCAGCTGGATGAATCCGCTGACCAATTCGATGGAGACGGCCGCGGTTTTCCGCAAGGAATGGCAGGATTCGGATGGAAATGAGATCACCGAGGATTATTTGGGAAATAAGATCGAGATTGATTTCAAACTTCAGGTGGCGGAGGAGACCATTGGAACAGACGGAAGCGGGAATATCATCGGCAAGTGGTCAGATGCCTCAGAATATTTCAAGAAGAATTTGACTTCAGAGGATTATGGAAAGATTTTTGGATCAGGAGAAACACCCTACCAGTTTACCCAAACCTTACAGGGACGGGTTACAGATTCCATCTGGGGCAAGGGCGGAAGATTCCAAGATCTCCCTCGGAGTATTTTGAAAAAGGATGAAACAACGCGGACCAATCTGCTTTACCGGGTAGTAGAGAGTGAGCTCCGCTATGGATCGCAGGCTATCAACGTTGGGGTAATAGACAGTGATGATAACCGGACCTATACGTATGAATTTGGAGAGAGCCTGTTTTCGCCCGCTTATGAATTGGGAGATAGTAATAATGCGGGAACTCAGACTCATATCAACCGGATTGGAAGCACCAGTTTTACGGTGACCAAAGAGTGGCAGGGAGACCGTGACAATATCTACGGCACTCGGCCGGATACTGAAAGCGTGGGGGATGACTGGGAGACCATCTTTGTGATCCAGCGTACAACTACGCCGCGAGTCGAGAAAAACTGGAAGAATGTGACAGATGGAGTGGGGCAAGCGTTAATCGTCTACGTGACGGGAGCCAATGCAGACGAGAGTGCTTCTGTTACAGTCAGCGGCCTGCCCCAGCAGAATGAAAATGGAGAAACCTATTATTACCGTGCCAGAGAGCTGCAGCCTGCCGAGGATCGGTACATCGATGGAGAGGTAACCGATGAAGATATTGTGGCGGAGGATGGGACCTATCACGATGCTTATACGGCGTCTTATACGGATGATCTGGAGCATGGAACCGGTACGACTGCCGTAAACACACTGAAATCTACCAAGATTTACGCTGTGAAGAACTGGTATGGAAAAGAGAACACCTCCGTGACTTTGGAATTGCAATATTTAACAGAGAACGGCCAGTGGACCTCCTTCCCGACGGCGGCCAGTGTGACTCTGGACGGAACAACAGATCCAGATTCATCAACGCCCTGGTATGAATATGAAAGCTGGCAGGCGGTCTGGGAAGACGTGCCGAGCGTCTATCCGGGCAGTGCTCTTACAGAAGGAGGCAGGACCCAGTACCGGGTGGTGGAAAACACGCCGGATGGATATATCCAGATCAGTTCTGACACCCAGACCAAGGAAGAGGGCGGACAGGAATATACGGAGTGGGTATTTACCAATGTGGCGTCCACGTCCCTGACGGTGACCAAGGCCTGGTATGAGATCGCCGCCGCCGATCAGCAGGCGGTAACGGTGGAACTGTGGCGGACTACGGGAACCATTGGAGACAGCGTCAGTGAGCCGGTAAAAGATGCGGATGGGGATGTCCAGACCCTGACATTGACAGCAGGAAATCAATGGACAGGAACTTTTTCGGACTTGCCTAAGTATGACGCGGACGGACAGCCTTATACCTATTACGCGGCAGAGACCAAGATCGGCGATGAACCCGCTGAGGACAGCGGATATCGGATCGTCTATACCTATGGCGGTTCAGCTGCTGACGGGTTTACTGCCTCTATCGCCAATATCGGCCGGATGGAAGTGACCGGTACCAAGACCTGGGTGGACAATGGGAATGCCTATGGCACCCGGCCGGATACCCTGGAACTGAAACTATACAGAAGTACGACCGGCGCGGATGGAAGCTGGGCAGAAGTAAGCGCCCAGACTCTGGCGGAAGAGGGAGCAGAGCTGATCTGGAGCAATACAGATACAGATGTCTGGACCTACCGCTATAGGAACCTTCCAGCGGCAGATGACGATGGTAATCCGTACCAGTATCGGGTGGAAGAAGTGACGCCAGAAACTGTGACTGAAGAAGATACCTACAAGGGAACCAGCGAAACTACAGCTGATGGAGCGAATTTCACCAATACTTTGACTGGCACGGTGGATATCCCTGTTTCCAAGATCTGGCAGGACGGAAGCGACGCGGATGGTGAGCGGCCAACGGAAGTGACACTGATCCTGTACGCGGACGGCGTGGAAAAGGAACGGATCACTTTGACGGCAGATAACGCGGACGCGGGCAAAGACCGGTGGAGCTATACGTTTACGGGGCTGGATAAATATGACAGTACTGGAAAACAGATCACCTACACGGTGGGAGAAGCGGCAGTTCCAGACGGCTATGAGGCAAGTGCGGATCAAGGGTCTTATACCGTGACAAATGTACTTTTGACCTCTTTGTCTGTGCGTAAAGTCTGGGGCGGAGTGCCGGAAGAAGATCAGGAAGATGTAACGGTGGCCCTGTACCGCAGTATAGAAGGACAGGAGGAAGAAGCGGTAACCGATGGGCAGGGGAATGTGCTGACGCTGACGCTGACGGCCCAGGGGAACTGGACGGGAACCTTTACGGACATTCCAAGATTTGATGAGAATGGAAATCGATACAGCTATACAGTGAGAGAAATTTCCATTGGCGGAAGACCGGCAGAGGAGTCAGATTATATCATCCATATTGGTAAAGATAAAAATGGCGCGGTTGTTTCTAATATTGCCAAGACCTTCCTGACGGGGGTGAAGATCTGGCGGGATGAGCAGAACGCTTATGGGACCAGACCGGAGACGCTTAAGCTGACCTTGTGGCGGCAGATCGAAGGCGGAGAGAAAGAGCAGGCAGAAGCCACGCCAGTTTGGGATAATACAGACAGCGATACCTGGACCTACACCTTTGAGAACCTTCCGGTGACCGATGATGAAGGAAATCCATATACCTACTGGGTGACAGAAGAGGTTCCGGAAGAATACGAGCTGACACAGCAGGAAGGAAACCGGTTTGTCAATACTTTGAAAGACACCATTGATATTTCAGTAGAGAAACTCTGGACCGATCAAAATAATATGCGGGGAATCCGTCCATCTTCCATTGAAGTGGCGCTCTATGCGGACGGTCAGGAAGTGGAACGGGCAGAACTATCCAGAGAGAATGGGTGGAGCCGTACGTTCCCGGAACTGGAAGAATACGATGAGACGGGAAGAAGGATCCAATATGAGGTCAAAGAAACACAAGTGCCGGATGGATATAAAGTGTCCTACAGCGGCGGAACTCAAGAAGGATTTATCATTGAGAATACCAGAGAAGATCTGGCTGGGGGAAGTCTGGCGAAGACAGGAGACGGGGCAAATCTGGCTGGGTATGCAGGGCTTATGCTGATCTCTGGAACTGTGTTCGCGGTAACAGTGACAGGAAAGAAACGAAAGAAAAAGGGAAACCGGTAAATCCTGAGGAATGAGTATAAAAAAGAGCGCGAAAGGGCCGGACGCATATAAGCGTCATGGCCCTTTCGCCATTGGTGTGGATGCCTGGCACGAATTGTCAAGAGGAATTCCCATTTCAAGAGTTGCCCTTGTAAACAAGAAATTCTGTAGTTATAATAGAACAATACCGGGAACGGAGACGACCAGAAAATCGCGGAGGTGAAAGAAGCTATGACGGGAGAGGAAAGGCGGGAGGATATCCTTGCCAGGATCGGGCAAAGCGGCCGGCCGCTGGCGGCGAGAGCCCTGGCGGATCTCTATGGGGTCAGCAGACAAGTGATCGTTCAGGATATCGCCTTGATCCGAGCGGCCGGACATGAAATCTTATCTACCAATAGAGGATATCTTCTGCAGGAGGAAAAGAAGGCCAGGAGAGTCTTCAAAGTATGCCATACAGACGAGCAGCTGGAAGAAGAACTGTGCGCCATCGTAGATCTGGGCGGCTGTGTGGAAAATGTAGTGGTACATCACAAAGTGTATGGGAAGCTGGAAGCCCATTTGGGGGTGGACTCCAGAAGAAGGGTCCGGGAATTCTTAGAAGAACTCCAAAGCGGCAAATCCAGTCCTTTGAAGAATATCACATCTGGATACCATGACCACGAAGTCCGGGCTGACCAGGAGAGAACGCTGGATATGATCGAGAACATGCTGCGGGAAAAAGGGTTTCTTGCAGAAAATGAATAGAGATTTCATTTTCCGCGAAAAGGCGGTATAATAGAAGCAGGAAAACCCAGAACGAGCATTGCGGCCAGTAAAGGAGGGATCCACATGGCTGAGCATAAGATCATTACTATTGGGAGACAATTTGGAAGCGGAGGACATGAGATCGGAAATTCTCTGGCTACGAGACTGGATATCCCGCTCTATGACAACAATCTTGTCAGAATGGTGGCGGAGAAACTGGATATCAGGGAGGAGACGGCGCAGGCCGTGGATGAGACTACTTTGAACAGCTTCCTGGAGGGGTATGTTCTTGCGCCCATCGAGCGGTCTGGAAATACGGCGGCTGAATATACCCAGCCTTTGAATGAACAAGTCTATGGATTACAGTCGGAAATCATCCGAAAATTGGCGCGGAGAGGCCCCTGCGTCATTGTAGGGCGCTGCGGCGATTATGTTTTGAGGGACTGGCCGGGACTGATCAATGTCTTTATCTGCGCCGGGAAAGAAGACCGGATCAAAAGGATTGCCAAGCGCTATGATTTATCAGAGAAAAAAGCGGCGGAAAAGATCAAGAAGATAGACCGGGAGCGCAGGTACTACTACGAGTCTCACACGGGAATGGAGTGGGGCAGTATAGAAGCGCATCAGGTACTTCTGAATGTGAGCAGACTTGGAATGGAAGGGACTGTAGATCTTTTGGAGCGGATGTACCTGGCTTAGCGGCTTTTGAAAAATGATTTGACAGAAGAAGGGATAGAAAGAGGACAAAAACGGATGGACTTACTGAGAGAAGCTTTTTTACATGCGGGAGAGGACTGCCTGCGGATGCTCCCATTTTTATTTGCGGCGTTTCTGCTGATTGAGGCGCTGGAGCATCATGGATCACGGAAGATTGCCAAGGTTCTGGCAAAAGTGGGGAAGGCAGGCCCGGTGGCGGGCGCACTGGCGGGATGTATCCCCCAGTGCGGTTTTTCGGTCCTGGCGGCAAATCTATACGCGGGAGGAGTCATTTCAGCCGGGACGCTGATTGCTGTATTTGCCGCGACTTCTGACGAAGCAGTCCTGATCCTGATGGGAAATCCGGAAAGCGCGGGAACGGTTTTGCCCCTGCTGGCAGGAAAAGTGATCATCGGGATGGCGGCGGGGTATCTGACAGATATCCTTTTAAAACGGTATATCGAGAAACCAAAGGAGACGAGGGAGATCTGCCATCACTGCGGCTGCCATGAAGAGGGAGCGGGGCTTTTGCGGCCGGCGCTGAATCATACGGTACGGATTTTTGTATACCTTTTTCTGTTTACTGTTATTTTAAATCTGTGCATTGATTTCTTCGGTATTCGTCAGCTTTCAGCGTTTCTGCTGGGGGATACTCCGATCCAGCCTCTGATCGCGGCGGTGATCGGGCTGATTCCTAACTGTGCGGCGTCAGTGATGCTGACGCAGCTTTACTTAAGCGGAGCGATTTCATTTGCCTCCGCAATGGCGGGATTATGCACGGGGGCAGGAATCGGTCTTGTTGTTTTGTTTAAGATGAACGAAAATAGGAAGGAAAATCTAAAAATTCTTCTTCTTTTGCTGCTGACAGGCGCCGCTGCGGGAATGATTTTGGAATTGTTGAATTTTTGACGAAATTATGAAGAAAAACAGCCGGTTTCCGGGCAAAATCATGGAATTTAAGGCGGAAAGTTGCATTTTGACCGAAAGGTGCTATAATAGTTCACAGCTAAAGCAGATAGCTTTAGAGGATTGAGGAGGAAATATCATGGCAACAAAAAAAGCAACATCAGAAGCAAAGAAAGCCGGCACTGTCAATACATCCTCAGCAAAGACAGAAACAATCAAGACAGAAACCCAGCAAAAGGCAGCGAAAGCTGAACCGGCTAAGACTTCTACTACAGAGAAAGCGGCAAAGACAACAACAGCGAAGAAGACGGCAGCAAAAAGGACGTCTGCGAAGAAGGACATAAAAGTAAAGGCAATCGTAGAGTATTATGGAAAGCAAGTAGAGGAAAAGGACATGATCGCCAGTGTAAAGAAGGCGTGGACAAAGTCCGGCAGGAAAGTAGGCGAGATCAAGACCATCGATCTCTACATAAAACCGGAAGAAGGAGCCGTTTATTATGTGATCAACGGCATCGATACTGGAGCGGTTGCGTTCTAACAGACAAAAGAGAAAAGGGCGTGTTTCCTAGAGAAGTTGGATTTTCAAAAGGACGCGCCTTTTTTGTTGCGGTGGATGATGAGTCTGAAAATTAAAAAATAATTTAAAAAAATATTGACAAATTTAAAAATGAGTGATAGTATTACGATATAAACAACAAAGCACATTAAAAAACAGATAAAACATTTGTTGAAGGTGTGGTTGTTGTTCATTTGAAAACCATCTGTAAAATAAAACTTTAAAAAGAGCGGACTTGATCGAAAAGCAATATTTTCTATTCAGAAAGCGGGATCTTTATAATCAGGTTCAAGATAAGTGGATCAAAAAGGAAGATTTCGGTGAAGGAATAGCGGTATTGGCGGAAGACAGGAACTGGTCTCTGAAAGAAGCAAAGGACTACGGACGGTGTTCAGAAATAGTTTAAGAAAGGAAGGTATGGACCACCAAAAAATTAAACTATGCAGCCGGTTGAAAACCGGGGAAAAATTACCAAAAGGAAGAGGTAAAAAATGATTGAAGAATCAAGGTGAGGATGGGTATCATTTATATTATATATTTGATGCCCATCCTTACTGTTTACTGTGGGGAAAATAGGAAACAATATTTTTAGAACTTAACAGAATGAGGGAAAGATGCTATAATTGCAGAGGAGAATAGGAAAAGAAAATAATTCAGTAAGGGGTAAAGGAGACAAAAGATATGGAACAAGTATTAAGCAGCGGAAGCAATGTGGTAACGAATGCTTCTGGAAACGCGAGACAGATTGCGGAACAGATAGGCGGTCAGCCCAGTTTAGAAGCGCTGATCGCGATGACAGTGGTAGGGCTTTTGATTTGTTTCTTTGGATTGAAGCTGGTCAAGATCCAGGTGGCTTTGGTAGGATTGTGTATCGGAGCTTTGATAGGAGTTGCGGTTTCCAGGGCTATGGATATCTCAGGGATTACGTTTGCGATCATTGTATTTGCCTGCGCGGCTCTTTTGGCGGCACTTTCCTTCTTCCTGTATCGATTTGGGGTGTTCTGCCTTGTGTTTTGTATTGCTGTTGGAATTGGAATCCAGTTTATCGATCTGCGGGAAACGCTCCAGCTGATCATTGTTCTGGCAGCAGCTTTGGTAATTTCAGTCGTTGCGGTTATTTTTGTGGAACCTATGGTCATTATATGCACAGCGATTTCTGGCGGGATTACGGCAGGAACCTCCATTGGTACGGCGGCCGGATTTGAGTCCGCGTGGATCGGATACGCCATTGGCGGCGTATTGCTGGCGGCAGGGATGGCTGTACAGTTTATGCTGCATTCCCGGAAGGTAGGGAAAAAGGAAAAGATTTATTCGGAACAGGTGAAAGAAAAGGATTCTGTAGAGTCGGAGGTGGAAAAGGCCAGGATGATTCTGGACGATTCGGAAGAAGAATAAGATCAAAGAGTGAAGGAGGCTTGACTTTGAAGCTGGATATGCATTGTCATGTGAAGGAAGGCTCCATTGACAGTAAAGTGGGTTTGGATGAATATATAACAAAGCTGAAGGAAAACGGTTTTGATGGGATGTTGGTTACAGACCACGATACTTACAAAGGTTACCGTCATTGGAAATACCAGATGAAGGGAAAAGTCCATGAAGACTTTGTCGTGCTTAAGGGCATCGAATATGATACCTGTGACGCGGGACATATTATTTGTATCATGCCGGAAGGGGTAAAGATGCGCCTCCTGGAGCTGAGAGGGCTTCCGGTTGCGGTATTGATCGATTTTGTACATCGGCATGGAGGGATTCTGGGCCCGGCTCATCCCTGCGGGGAAAAGTATCTTAGTTTTACGAATACAAAAAAGTTTTATAAGTCGCCGGAGATTATTAAGAGATTTGATTTTATAGAAGTGTTTAACGCCTGCGAGCCGGAGGAATCCAACGAAGGAGCGCTGAAGCTGGCATATAAGTATAAAAAGCCGGGCATTGGCGGCAGTGATGCCCACAGGCCGGATTGTGTAGGAATGGGATATACCATCCTTCCGGAATATGTAACCTGTGAGACAGAATTGATCTCGCTGATCCGGCAGAAGAAACCGACAGAAGCAGGCGGAAGTCTTTATAATAAGACAACGAAAGATAAGATGGGAAAGGCTAATAAACTTCTGGTCTATTCCTTTTGGATTTACAACAAAGGCGGGGAACTGCTGAAACGTCGTAAGCGGAAGAAGAAAGGAGAGATCGAGAACCCGGTAGATCCCATAGACCCTATTGAGCTGCAATATTGGCAGAATCGCCAGTGATCGCTGGAAGCAGATTATTGAGATGAAAAATGACAAGATAAAAGGGCATTTCCAAGAGAAATGCCCTTTTAACGCGCCTAAATAAGTTTACTCAATGGTAATGAGTTGTGGCTGATCCGCCTGCTTTTCTACTTCCTTTGGAAGCTGAAGACGGAGGACTCCATCTTTAAATGCGGCTTTGATATCTTCCTGAGTGATATCCTCGCCCACATAAAAACTTCTGTTGCAAGTGCCGGTGTACCGCTCTTTGTGGATACATTTGCCCCTGGCATCCTTTTCTTCTTTCGTTTCATTTTTGTGCGCGGTAATGGTAAGATATCCATCTTTCAAATCCGCTTTTATCTCTTCCTTTGCGTATCCGGGAAGTTCCATTTCAATGACATAGTTATTATCTTTCTCGTGGATATCTGTTTTCATGATCTGAGAAGAACCACGGTCATAAGAACGAGTGAAGAAAGGATCGTTAAACATGTCGTCAAATAAATTGTTGAAAGATCTGTTTGCAAGTAACATAACACATTCCTCCTTGAATATATGTGATTGAATTATTGTTTCATTTGTTATATTTATTATATAACACAAATTATTAGCAGTGTCAATAGGTGAGTGCTAAATTTTAAAAATTTCTGAGCATTTTGCGGCATTCGCTAATTGAAAAATGATTTCTGGTTTTCTTATTAGGGTTTTGTGCTAGAATCTTTCTTTCATACAATCCAGACAGAAAAACCAGTGGGAGGTAGTTTTTTAAAAACACTTGCATAATATACGGATAAGATGTATAATTATGCAAGTTCTTTCAATTAGGGACAGGGCAATTTTAATTTGGGCCGGGGGATTTTCAATTTTCCCCCGTCCCAAACTGGAAAGGAAGTAGGAAAATGATCAAAGCAGGTATTATCGGAGCTACTGGATATGCGGGCGCTGAGCTGGTCCGCATCCTTATGGGGCATAAAGAGGTGGAGATTGTCTGGTTTGGCTCTAGAAGTTACATAGATGAAAAATATGCAAATGTATACAGAAATATGTTTGAGATTGTAGACACCCAATGTATGGATGACAATATAGGCGGGCTGGCGGATCAGGTGGATGTGATCTTTACAGCCACACCCCAGGGATTTCTGGCTTCTGTACTGACGGAGGAAATTCTTTCTAAGGTTAAGGTGATCGATCTGAGCGCGGATTTTAGGATCAAAGATGTGGATATCTATGAGAAATGGTACGGAATCCAGCATAAGAGTCCGCAGTTTATCCAGGAAGCGGTCTATGGCCTATGCGAGGTGAACCGCGAGCAGATCCCAAAGGCACGTCTGATCGCCAATCCGGGCTGTTATACTACCTGTTCTATTCTGACGGCTTATCCGTTGGCGAAAGAGGGATTGATCGATATGGATACTTTGATCGTGGACGCAAAGTCAGGGACTTCAGGAGCGGGACGGGGAGCCAAGGTACAAAACTTATTCTGTGAGGTCAATGAAAATATGAAAGCCTACGGGGTAGCCTCCCACCGGCACACTCCGGAGATCGAGGAGCAACTGGGCTATGCGGCCGGCCGGAAAGTGAGGATCAGCTTCACTCCCCACCTGGTACCGATGAACCGGGGAATCCTGGCGACAGAATACGCGGCGCTGACAAAGGATGTGTCTTGGGAAGAGGTCAAGGCGGTTTATGACAAGTACTATAAAGAAGAGAAATTTGTCCGGGTTCTGGATCAGGGAGTGTTCCCAGAGACAAAATGGGTGGAAGGAAGCAATTATTTGGATATTGGATTCCAGATCGATCCGAGGACGAACCGGATCATTTTGATGGGAGCGATTGACAATCTGGTAAAAGGCGCGGCCGGCCAGGCAGTCCAGAATATGAACCTGATATTTGGTCTCCCGGAAACGGAAGGACTGGAACTGGTACCCATGTTCCCATAACCGGATGAGGATAGAGGAGGTTTTCAGAAATGGAAGACAGCAAGACGGTGATCCGGGTGATGACCATTGACGATTACGATCAAGTATACGCGCTCTGGCATCGGATTCGCGGATTCGGCCTGCGCAGCGTAGACGACTCCAGAGAAGGGATCCAGCGTTTTCTGAAGCGGAATCCGACCACCAGCGTGGTGGCTGTGATAGATGGAGATGTGGTGGGAGCGATCCTCTGCGGTCATGACGGAAGACGGGGGTGTCTGTACCATGTCTGTGTTGACGAGGCGTATCGTATGCGCGGCATCGGCAAAGCTATGGTAGTGGCGGCTATGGAGGCGCTGAAGGAGGAAAAGATAAATAAGGTTTCTTTGATCGCGTTTACGAAAAATGATATCGGAAACGCCTTTTGGAA
Source organism: Lachnospiraceae bacterium KGMB03038 (assembly GCA_007361935.1). Lineage (NCBI taxonomy): Bacteria > Bacillati > Bacillota > Clostridia > Lachnospirales > Lachnospiraceae > Lachnospiraceae bacterium KGMB03038. The sequence goes on from CP041667.1 coordinate 1,052,242, forward strand.
GGAAATTGGCTGGACAAAACGGCAGGATCTGAACTATTATGATTTTACGTTGAATGAAGAAAATATCACAGCCTTTATCCAATAGAAATCGGCTGAAAAAGAAGAACTTGGAAAAAGGCGGATGTGCAGAAAGGAAGGAAAAGTATGAAACAGATAAAAGGTGGCGTGACAGCGGCAAAAGGATATGAGGCGGCAAGTACGGCGGCGGGGATCAAATACCAGGACCGGACAGATATGGCGATGATCTACAGTAAAGTTCCCTGCAAAGCAGCGGGAACATTTACCACCAACGTGGTAAAAGCAGCACCGGTAAAATGGGACCGCCAGGTGATCGACAGCGGGGCTCCCGTACAGGCTGTGATTGTGAATTCAGGCATTGCCAACGCATGTACGGGAGAAGAAGGGATGGGATACTGTCAGGAGACGGCCCAGGCGGCGGCAGAGATGCTGGGAATCCCGGCAGAAAGTGTGACTATCGGTTCCACAGGTGTGATCGGTATGCAGCTTCCCATTGAGAAAGTGAAAGCTGGGATCCAGGTGATGGCGGGAGAGAAGAATGATTCTCTGGAAAATGGCACGGCGGCGGCAAAAGCCATCATGACGACGGACACCAGTGAGAAAGAGCTGGCGGTGGAGATCGAAGTGGGAGGGAAAACGGTAACCCTGGGCGGAATGGCGAAGGGATCCGGCATGATCCACCCTAACATGTGTACCATGCTGGCGTTTTTGACCACGGATGCGGTCATTTCCAAAGAAACACTGCAGAAAGCATTAAGTGAAGATATCCAGGATACTTATAATATGATCTCCGTAGATGGAGATACCTCTACCAATGATACCGTCCTTCTGCTGGCAAACGGGCTGGCGGAGAATGAAGAGATCGTCTGCGGAAGCGAAGCATATCAGAAATTCGTGGAGGCCCTCCACACAGTGAATGAGTACCTGGCCAAGAAGATCGCGGGCGACGGAGAAGGGGCGACCGCCCTGTTTGAAGTAAAGGCGGTAGGCTGTCAGAGCGTGGAACAGGCAAAACTGCTGGCAAAATCTATTGTATGCTCCAACCTTACCAAGACAGCAATCGCGGGCCATGATGCCAACTGGGGGAGGATCCTGTGCGCCATGGGCTATTCCGGAGCGCAGTTTGATCCGGAGAAGGTGGATCTGTTTTTTGAGAGCAAAGCAGGAAAGATCCAGATCATTGCGGACGGGACGGCAGTAGACTACAGTGAGAAAAAAGCGACGGAAATCCTGTCCCAGCCGGAAGTAACGGCGATCGCGGACGTGAAGATGGGATCGGAAACCGCTACAGCCTGGGGCTGTGATCTGACCCATGGATATATTGAGATCAATGCGGACTACAGAAGCTAAGAAAGCAAGATAAAGGAGTATAGAATCGAACAATAAGGGACAGAAGGGAGTGGATCACATGAACAAAGATATGGAAAAATATCTGGAGAAGGCGGAAGTCCTGATCGAGGCCCTGCCTTATATCCAGCGGTTCAACCGCAGAGTTATCGTGGTGAAATACGGCGGAAGCGCTATGGTGGATGAGAGACTAAAAGAACAGGTCATCAAGGATGTAACGCTTCTGAAGCTGGTAGGCTTTAAGCCTATCATTGTCCACGGAGGCGGAAAAGAGATCAGCCGCTGGGTTGGTAAAGTAGGGATGGAGCCGGAATTCAAAAACGGCCTGAGAGTGACGGACGAGGCGACCATGGAGCTTGCGGAGATGGTGCTGGGCCGGGTGAACAAAAGTCTGGTGCAGCTGGTAGAGAGCCTGGGGGTACGGGCGATTGGGATCAGCGGCAAAGACGGAAGACTCTTTTCTGTCAATAAGAAATACACCGGCGGAGAAGACATCGGCTTTGTAGGAGAGATCAAGAAAGTAAACGCCCAGGTATTATACGATCTGATCGAGAAAGACTTTCTTCCGATCGTGTGCCCGGTAGGATTGGATGACGATTACAACACGTATAACATCAACGCGGATGATGCGGCCTGCGCGATCGCCAAAGCAATGCGGGCGGAAAAGCTTGCCTTCCTGACCGATATTGAGGGTGTGTACCGAGATCCAGAAGATCCGGATACCTTGATCTCGGAACTGCGGGTTTCAGAGGCCAGAAAGCTGATGGGCGAGGGCGTGATCGGCGGAGGAATGCTTCCTAAGCTGAACAACTGCATCGATGCCATTGAGCATGGAGTTTCCAGAGTCCATATCCTGGACGGGCGGATCCCTCACTGTCTCCTTCTGGAGATATTTACCAATAAAGGAATCGGAACAGCAATTTTAAATGAAGGCGAACAGCAGTATTATTATGGAGAGTAAGACAATGAATCAATATATGGAAGATACCAATAACAGTCTGGTGCATACGTATAACCGCTTCCCAGTAGTCCTGGATCGGGGCGAGGGCGTATATCTTTACGATACGGATGGAAATAAATATCTGGATTTCGCGGCGGGGATCGCGGTATCAGGCCTGGGATACGGGAACCAGGAATTGAATAACGCTTTGAAATCCCAAATTGATAAGCTGATCCATTCTTCCAATCTGTATTACAATACCGCCTGCGGAAAAGCGGCAGAGGCATTGAAGCGGGTGACAGAGATGGATCGGGTCTTTTTTACCAACAGCGGGACCGAGGCTATTGAGGGGGCGCTGAAAGCCGCCAGAAAATACGCCTGGAAACAGGGGGACGGAAGGTATGAATTTATCGCTATGGAAAATTCTTTCCACGGAAGGAGTATGGGAGCCTTATCGGTGACAGAGCATGAGGCCTACCGGACGCCTTTTGAACCTTTGATCCCAGGAGTGAAATTTGCCCGGTTTAATGACCTGGACAGTGTGAAATCTCTGGTGACGGATAAGACCTGCGCCATTATCCTGGAACCCCTCCAGGGAGAAGGAGGCATCAACACGGCCAGCCAGGAGTTTATGGAAGGGATCCGGAAGCTGTGCGACCAGGAAGGCATATTGATGATCTGTGACGAGATCCAGTGCGGCATGGGACGGACTGGAACCATGTTCGCATGGCAGTCCTATGGAACCAGGCCGGATATCATGGCGATGGCCAAAGCCATCGGAAGCGGAGTGCCGGTAGGAGCATTTGCCATGACGGAGAAAGTGGCCAAGGACTCCCTGGAACCAGGCGATCACGGAACCACATACGGAGGAAATCCGCTGGTCTGCACTGCCGTGGAGAAAACCATAGAGATTTTTGAGAAAGAGCAGATCGTACGGCATGTACAGGAAGTGGGCGCGTATCTGGAAGAAAAATTGGAAGAACTGGTACAGTCCTGCGAGGGAGCGCTGGAAAGACGGGGCAGGGGACTGATCCAGGGACTGAAGGTCAGCCGGCCGGCCGGAGAGATCTGCCAGGCCGCGCTGAAAGAAGGACTGCTGGTGATCAGCGCCAGAAGCGATGTGGTCCGTCTGGTTCCCCCACTGGTCATCGAGAAAGAACATGTAGATGAGCTGGCGGAAAAATTAAGAAAAGTATTATAGACAAATCAGACATAAAAAACCAGTCATCGGATATACTATCTGGAAGCAGAGAGGAGGAATACCGATGATTGGTTTTTTTATTGCTCTTTTGTCTGGGGCGTTGATGAGTGTCCAGGGCGTTTTTAACACCCAGGTGACAAAGACGACGGGACTGTGGGTCAGCAACGGCTGGGTTCAGTTGAGCGCGTTCGCGGCCTGCTTCGCGGCTTGGCTTTTTGCGGGAAGAGACAATATCGGGACACTTTGGAAGGTGGAACCCAAATATGTTTTGCTGGGAGGTGTGATCGGGGCCGGGATCACGTGGACGGTAGTAAAAAGTATGGAACAGCTTGGGCCTGCTAAATCCGCCCTTTTGATCGTGATCGCACAGCTGATCGTGGCCTATCTGATCGAGCTCTTAGGCTTGTTTGGCGTGGATAAAGAACCGCTGGAATGGCGGAAGGTGATCGGCATGGGAATCGCGTTGATTGGAGTTGCAATTTTCCAATGGAAATAGTACAATAAGCCTATCTAGGCATAAGAGGGGTATTTACAGTCTGACAAACTGTAAAGGAGAAAGGTTATGCGTAGAAAATGGAGAAAAATTTATCTGTTGGCAGTGTGGATGGTACTTGTGACAGCGGCAGGCTGTCGGGATGAAAAGAAAGAGGAGATTCCTCTGGAGGAAGCACAGACCCAGGAAGACGAGACGGGATCGGAAAGCGCCAAGAAGCAGGAGGAAGAGAAGATTTATGTCCATGTCTGCGGGCAGGTCAAAAGTCCCGGAGTTTATGAACTGCCGTCAGAAAGCCGCGTCTACCAGGCATTGGATGCTGCGGGAGGAATGACGGAAGAAGCGGCGTCCCAGCAGGTAAATCAGGCGCAGAAACTTGCGGACGGACAGCAGATCTATGTGCCCTCCGCGCAAGAGGCGGAGAATTCTTCGGGACAGCCGGGGCAGAGTCCCGCGGCGGACGACGGGAAGGTGAATCTAAATACCGCCGATAAGGAAGAACTTATGACTCTTTCCGGGATCGGAGAGGCAAGAGCGGAAGCAATCCTGGAATACAGAGAAGAAAAAGGGGGCTTTCAGTCCGTAGAAGAACTGAAAGAGATCGATGGGATCAAAGACGGGATATTCGGCAAGATAGAAGATCAAATCAAGATTTGACAGGGGAGACAAGTATGAGCAAAAAGGTATTGGTCGTGGATGATGAAAAACTGATCGTAAAAGGAATCCGTTACAGCCTTGAGCAGGACGGCATGGAGGTGGACTGCGCCTATGACGGAGAAGAGGCGCTGAAGCTGGCAAGAGAAAATGATTATGATATTCTGCTCCTGGATGTGATGCTTCCTAAGCATGACGGATTTGAGGTATGCCAGCAGATCCGGGAATTCTCTGATGTGCCGATCGTTATGCTGACGGCCAAGGGGGACGACATGGATAAGATCTTGGGACTGGAGTACGGAGCGGATGATTACATAACAAAACCTTTTAATATTCTTGAAGTCAAAGCCCGTATTAAAGCGATCATGCGCCGTACCGGAAAACGGCATGAAGAGAAAGACAGCCGCAAGGTCGTGATAAAAGGCGATATGAAGATCGACTGTGAAAGCAGGAGAGTGATCATTGGGGAGCGGGAGATCAACCTGACGGCGAAAGAATTTGACCTTTTGGAACTCCTGGCGACGAATCCGGGCAAGGTATACAGCAGGGAGAATCTTTTGAATATTGTGTGGGGATATGAGTATCCCGGCGACGCAAGAACGGTAGATGTACATATCCGGAGACTCCGGGAGAAGATCGAGGCCAATCCAAGTGATCCGAAATATGTATATACCAAGTGGGGAGTGGGTTATTATTTCAGGGGTTAAGAAATATATCAAAATCGGCAGATTAAAGAGTCTCCGCTTTCGGATCATTGTCCTGATCATTCTGGCGGGCATGGTGCCTGGCCTGATCATGCGGGCAGTGATCTTAAGCGGTTATGAAGACTATGCGGTCCAAATGCGGACTGCTGAGATACAGAATCAGTGTACTATTCTCTGCGACCGGCTGAGCAATGTGGATTATTCAAGCGGGGTCGCGTCGGAGGTCATCCAGACAGAACTTACCCAGATGACGAATATTTATAATGGACGGGTCATGATCATCAACGGTGATTATCAGATCGTGGAAGATACCTATGATATGGACGAGGGAAAGACCATCATATCAGAGGATGTGATCCGCTGTTTCCAGGGACAGGGAACCAGCCAATATGATGCCGGGAACAAATATATCGAGATTACATCTCCGATTCTGGACGGATCTTCCGAAGGAGTGACAGGAGTTATGCTGATAAGCGTTTCTACCGATGTGATCGCGGATCAGCTGGCAGTTCTGGAGGGACAGACATGGGCGGTCTGGGCGGTTACGGCATTGGTGGCAGTGCTGCTTGCGGTAGGAGCAGGCTTTTTGATGGTTCGGCCGTTTAAAAGGATCACCCGGTCCATCGAGGCGGTGACAGAAGGATATGAAGACCAGTATCTCCATGAGAACGCGTATACAGAGACAAAGCTGATCTCAGAAGCGTTTAACAAAATGTTGGGGCGGATGAAAGTCCTCAATGATTCCAGACAGGAATTTGTGTCCAATGTATCCCATGAATTGAAGACGCCCTTGACATCTATGAAGGTGCTGGCGGATTCTCTGCTGATCCAGGAGGATGCCCCGGTAGAACTCTATAAGGAGTTTATGGGAGATCTGTCGGAAGAGATCGAACGGGAAAATAAGATCATCAATGACCTGCTGTCTCTGGTGAAACTGGACAAAACCGCCAATGTGATGAATATCCAGTCGGAGAATATCAATGAATTGGTAGAGAAGATCCTAAAAAGGCTCCGTCCTATCGCGGCCAGCCAGAATGTAGAGGTAATCTTTGAAAGCTTCCGGCCCGTTACGGCGGAAGTGGATGAAGTGAAGCTTTCTCTGGCAATCTCTAATCTGGTGGAAAACGCCATTAAATATAACAAAGAATCTGGGTGGGTCCACGTGTCTTTGAATGCGGACCATAAGTTCTTCTATCTGGAAGTGGCGGATTCCGGTATTGGTATTTCAAAACCGGATGTAGAGCATATTTTCGAACGTTTTTACCGGGTGGACAAGTCCCGTTCCAGAGAGATCGGAGGAACCGGTCTGGGACTTTCTATTGCCAGAAGCGCTGTCGTGATGCACAGAGGAGCGATCAAAGTATTCAGCCAGCCGGGAGAAGGCACGACTTTTACCATACGGATTCCGTTGACCTATGTGGCGTAGGAGAAAGGAGGACCGGATGAAACAAAAAATCTATTTTTTGCTGCTTTTGACTGCCGTGATATCTCTCCTTGCCGGATGCGCGGCAGGCAAAGAGAAGGAAGGAGACGGCCCCTTTCTTTACTATGTCAATACAGATGGGACAGGTTTAGTAAAGCAGGAAGCGGGAGACCTGGATCAAGAAACGGAGCAGGCGGTGGAATCTATGCTGGAAGAACTTCAGGCCGCTACGGATTCCGTTGATTATAAAAGCGCGTTTCCGCAGGGGGTCGCGGTGGAAAAGTGCGTGCTGGATGAAGGCAGGCTGGCGCTGTATTTTACAGAAGATTACCAAGAGATGGATCGGGTGTCGGAAGTGCTTTTGCGAGCCGCCGTTGTCCAGTCGCTGACCCAGATCGAAGGCGTGGATTCAGTAGAGTTTTATATTGGCGATACTCCCCTGGTGGGAAGGGACGGAAATGCCGTGGGAGCTATGACATCAGAGGATTTTGTACAGAATGTAGGCTCTTCCCTTCATTCGTATCAGGTGGGAGATTTCAGCCTGTATTTCGCGAATTCTAATGGGGATAAGCTGGTGCGCAAAGAGGTCCGCATGCGCTACAACAGCAATAATTCGGCAGAGAAAATGATTGTTGAGCAGCTGATCAAGGGCCCTTCCGATGAAGAGCTCCTTCCAACGCTTCCAGAAGAGACAAGGCTTCTGGGAATTTCCGTCAGAGACGGTGTCTGTTATGTGAATTTCAGCGAAGAGTTTCTGACGGCAGTGGAAAATGTGGATCCTGAGCTTACGATCTACTCAATTGTGAATTCTATTGCGGGAAGCGGAAATGCGGGGCAGGTCCAGATTCTTGTCAATGGGGAGACGAATATCTCCTATCAGGGGGCGAACGACATCAGCCAGCCATTTTCCATGAACGCAGATCTGATAGAGGAGGATAATTGAAGAATCGGCCATTATGTTTTATGAGCCTGGCAGTATTTTTGATCCTGTGCATCCAGGTCTTTGCCGGAGGAGGAAAGTTTCTGAAAGAGCTTAAGCCTTCTCCGATGGAAACCTGGGGAGAGGAAAAAGAGATTATCTGTTTTGCGGGCCAGATCTATCAAAGAGAAACGAAAGAAGATTATCAAATCTTATATCTAAAGGACAATTCTGTAAGGTCTAAGGGACATTCGTTCCAGATACCCGGAATCATCGTTTATGACGACAAGAAAAAAGAAATTGCCATTGGAAACCGTCTGGTTGTGGAAGGCCAGGTGTTCCCGCAAGAGGAGGCGCGCAATCCCGGAGGTTTTGACCGGCGGCTGTACGACCGCAGGCGGGAGATCTATGGAAGCGTATGGGCCGCCAGGATTCAGGTGACGGACAGGGATACCGATTATTTCAGGGAGGGATTGTATCAGTTCCGCCAGATGTGGAGGAAGGGACTGATCGAGACCATGGGAGAGAAAGACGGAACTATCCTGTCGGCTATCCTGCTGGGAGAGAAGGCGGGAATGGACCCGCAGGTGAAGGAACTGTATCAGGATCAGGGGATTGGTCATATTCTGGCTATATCCGGTTTGCATATTTCCTTCATCGGTCTTGGCGTATACCAGATCTTTCGGCGCGGGACCGGTTCTTACATAGGGGGCGGAGCGGCAGGAATCATATTCCTTGGTCTGTATGTTCTGATGATCGGTCTGACAGTTTCGGTAGTGCGGGCGTTTCTGATGTTTCTGTTCAGGATCGGAGCGGATATGACGGGCAGACATTATGACGGCCTGACAGCGCTGTCCTTTTCCGCGGCGGCGGCAGTCCTTTGGAAGCCCTTATATCTCTTTGACGGGGGATTCTGGCTCTCTTACGGAGCGGTTTTGGGAATGTTGGTCCTGCTTCCGTATTTTGAGAGGCTTCCTGTTCAGGGATTTTGGGCCAGCCTTTGCGTCAATCTGATGATCTTTCCGATTCTTGCGTGGTATTTCTTTGAATTTCCACCCTATTCTCTGCTCCTAAATCTTCTGGTGATCCCTCTGTTTTCCCTGCTTCTTGTGCTGGGGCTCGCGGGAAGTCTGACGTTTTTTTTCGTGCCTTCTTTGGGCGAACTGCTGCTGCAGATATGCCGGGGGATCTTCTGGATCTACGAAGAGAGCTGCCGGCTGATGGCGGCGCTGCCTGGTTCGCGCGTGATCACAGGGAAACCGGAGATATGGCAGATGGCAGTCTATTATCTTTGTCTGAGCCTTAGTCTGCTCTGCCTGTGGAGGCGGGGAAAGAAGGAGAAGAAGGAAGAAAGCAAAGGGAAGGACAAGACTAAGGGACAGAGATTGGCGGCGGCGGTAGTTCCTATCCTTTGGTGCATTGGGGCGGGGGTTATTTTATTCCCGCCCGGGCCGCAGGGGCAGCTGTCTGTTACTGTGCTGGATGTGGGGCAGGGAGACGGGATCTTTATCCGGGATCCAAAGGGCGGCACCTATTTGATCGACGGGGGCAGCAGTACACAGGAGCAGATCGGAAAGTACCGGATCGAACCATTTCTTAAAGCAAAAGGGGAGAGCCGGATCGACTGGGTGCTGATCACCCATGGAGATCTGGATCATTACAGCGGGGCGGAAGAGCTGATCGAAAGAAGAGATCAGGGGATCACCATAGGAGCATTGGTACTGCCGCCGGAGGAACTATGGGAGGAACATTTGAAAACATTGGCGGGAAAGGCAGAAGAAGCGGGAATCCCTGTAATGGTGATCCATCCGGGACAAAAACTTGCCGGCGGGGGAATGACTTTAACCTGTCTGCATCCAAAAGAGGATTTTGCCGGGGAGCCCGGCAACGAGGCATCCATGGTGCTGGCCCTGCGGTATGGAGATTTTGACCTTCTGCTGACGGGAGATGTGGAAGGGACAGGGGAAGAAGTTTTGACGAAAAGACTGAAAGAATCCTATGGAGAAATAAGCTGGGATGTGCTGAAAGTGGCTCATCACGGTTCGGGAAGCTCCACCGGGGAAGTTTTCCTGGAAGCGGCGCCTCCTGCCTATGCTGTGATTTCTGCTGGAGCAGACAATCGGTATGGTCATCCTCATCCGGATACAGTGGACCGGCTAAAGAAAGCAGGAAGCAAAGTTTGCTCTACGGCGGATTCAGGGGCGGTGGAGATAGAGACGGACGGGAAAACCATGACTATAACCGGGTTTTTGCAGTTGAATTAATTCTTGAAATTTAGTATACTTCTGTAGGAAGAAAAAATTTGAAATCATAGAAAAGAAAGAAGGAATCATTCATGACTTATGAAGAGGTATTACAGCAGGCAAGAACCTGTATCGGCGAGTATTGTAAAGCCTGTCCGGTCTGCAACGGCAAGGCCTGTTCCAATAAAATCCCAGGACCTGGCGCGAAAGGAACCGGAACGGTAGCGATCCAGAATTATGAGAAATGGCAGGAACTGTGCATCAATATGGATACCATCTGTGAGAATAAGCCGGTGGATACCAGTCTTTCGATTTTTGGCCAGACCATGCGCTATCCGATCTTTGCCGCGCCTATCGGATCGATGAAGATGCACTACGGCGATAAGTATGATGATCTGGAATATAACGATATCCTGGTATCTGCCTGCGCGGACGCTGGTATTGCGGCTTTTACCGGGGATGGAACCAATCCGGCGGTTATGGAAGGAGCCACCAAGGCCATTAAAAGCGCTGGCGGCCGCGGGATCCCAACGGTGAAGCCATGGGATATCAACACATTGAAAGAAAAGTTCGCGCTGGTAAGAGAATCAGGGGCTTTTGCGGCGGCTATGGATATTGATGCGGCCGGCCTTCCGTTTTTGAAGAATCTGACCCCGCCGGCGGGAAGCAAGACGGTGGAAGAGCTAAAAGAAGTCGTTGCGGCGGCTGGCGTGCCATTTGTGGTAAAAGGGATCATGACGGTGAAAGGGGCTCTGAAAGCAAAAGAAGCGGGAGCCTCCGCGATCGTAGTATCCAATCATGGCGGCCGGGTTCTGGATCAGTGTCCGACCACCGCGGAAGTTTTGCCGGAGATCGCAGAAGCGGTGGGAGCGGATATGAAGATCCTGGTGGACGGCGGAATCCGTTCAGGCGTAGATGTATTTAAGGCTCTGGCCCTGGGAGCGGACGCGGTATTGATCGGCCGTCCATTTGTGACTGCCGTCTATGGAGCTGCCGCAGAGGGAGTGAACGTGCTGGTTCAAAAGCTGGCGGATGAACTTGCCGACACAATGGCGATGTGTGGAGCTCACAGTTTGGATGAGATTACGAGGGATATGATCAGATAATCTATGAAAAGTCTAAATGAAGACATTAAAACAGGACAGTTTAAGCAGGTATACCTCCTCTATGGAGAGGAGGCGTACCTGAAGAAGCAATACAAAGAAAGGCTTATCAAGGCCATGCTGCCGGAAGGCGATACGATGAACTATGCCTGCTATGAGGGAAAGGGCATCGACAGCGCGGAGCTTATCGATCTTGCGCAGACTATGCCTTTTTTTGCGGAGCGCAGGCTGATCGTGGTAGAGAATTCCGGTTTTTTTAAGAGTTCTGAGCCGCAGCTTGCCGACTACCTACAAGAGGTGCCGGAGACAGCCTGCTTTCTTTTTGTGGAAAATGAGGTAGACAAAAGAGGCAGGATGTACAAGGCTGTGAAGGCTAAGGGACGGGCTGTGGAGCTGGGGCGCCAGGATGAGAAAACCTTGCTCTACTGGATTGCCGGCTGTATGAAGCGTGAAAGGAAGCAGATCACAGAGAAAGCGGCCCGCCATCTGGTAGAGCGGGCAGGAACGGATATGGAGAATCTGACCCAGGAGATGGACAAACTATTTGCCTATACTATGGGAAGAAGTCAGATCACGGAAGAGGACATCGATGCGATCTGCACCGTTCAGATCACCAACCAGATCTTTGATATGGTGGAAGCAGTCGCGAAGCGGCAGCAGAAGAAAGCCCTGGAATACTACTATGACCTGCTGGCATTGAAGGAACCTCCCATGCGGATCTTGTATCTTTTGGCCAGGCAGTTCCGGCTTCTTCTGGAAGTCAAAGAATTGATGAAAACCGGCGCGGACAAAGCGCGGATCGCGAAAGTGGCGAAACTGCACCCTTTTGTGGCGGGAAAATATATGCGGCAGTGCCGGGACTTTAAAAGCGGGGAGCTAAGAAGCGCTATGGAAGAGGCGGCAGAACTGGAAGAGGCAGTAAAGACAGGGCGGCTGGGAGACCGGATGAGTGTGGAGCTGTTTATTGCTTCCAGGACGAAACAGGCGTCTCCAAGCAGAAACTAGCAAGCAGAAACTAGATTGAAGACTTACGCGGCAAACTTAGTTTGATAGAAATGATACCAGGAAGAAAGGACAGACAATGGCAGAGATAGATCAGAGCAAAATTCGTAATTTTTGTATCATCGCCCATATCGACCACGGAAAATCCACGCTGGCGGACCGGATCATTGAGATGACGGGACTTTTGACCAGCAGGGAGATGCAGTCGCAGGTGCTGGACAATATGGAGCTGGAGCGGGAGAGAGGGATCACTATCAAAGCCCAGACAGTTCGGACAGTATACAAGGCTAAGGATGGAGAAGAATATATTTTCAATCTGATTGATACCCCAGGGCACGTGGACTTTAACTATGAGGTATCCAGAAGCCTGGCGGCCTGCGACGGCGCGATCCTGGTGGTGGATGCGGCTCAGGGGGTGGAAGCCCAGACTCTGGCGAATGTATATCTGGCGCTGGATCATGATCTGGACGTGATGCCGGTCATCAATAAGATAGACCTTCCAAGCGCGGAACCAGAGCGGGTGATCGAGGAGATCGAGGACGTGATCGGGATCGAAGCTTCCGATGCGCCCCAGATTTCCGCGAAGACGGGGCTGAATGTGGATCAGGTTCTGGAACAGGTGGTGGAAAAGATCCCGGCGCCCCAAGGCGATCCCAATGCGCCGCTGAAAGCTCTGATCTTCGATTCCGTCTATGATTCTTATAAAGGTGTGATCGTGTTCTGCCGGATCAAAGACGGAGTGGTGAAAAAAGGTACGCCGATCCGGATGATGGCTACAGGAGCCAAGGCGGAAGTGGTGGAAGTAGGTTATTTTGGGGCTGGCCAGCTGATCCCCTGTGAAGAACTGAGCGCGGGCATGGTAGGCTATATTACTGCCAGCCTGAAGAATGTGAAAGAAACCAGAGTTGGAGATACAGTGACCAACGCCCAGAATCCCTGTGCGGAGCCTCTGCCTGGATATCGGAAGGTCAATCCTATGGTGTACTGCGGCATGTATCCGGCGGATGGGGCGAAGTATCCGGATCTGAGAGACGCGCTGGAAAAATTGCAGTTAAACGATGCGTCTCTTCAGTTTGAACCGGAGACTTCAGTGGCTCTCGGCTTTGGGTTCCGATGCGGCTTCTTGGGGCTTTTGCACCTGGAGATCATCCAGGAGCGGCTGGAACGGGAATATAACCTGGATCTTGTAACAACGGCGCCCAGCGTTATTTATAAGGTTTATAAGACGGATGGCGAAGTGATCGATCTGACGAATCCCACCAATCTGCCGGATCCATCGGAGATTGATTACATGGAAGAGCCGGTGGTGAAAGCGGAGATCATGGTGACGTCAGAGTACATCGGATCTATCATGGATCTGTGCCAGGAGCGGCGGGGCGTGTACGAGGGAATGGAATACATTGAAGAGACCCGTGCGGTCCTGCGTTATAAGCTTCCGCTCAACGAGATCATTTATGATTTCTTTGACGCTCTCAAATCCCGGTCCAGAGGGTATGCTTCCTTTGATTATGAGCTGGCCGGCTACGAGCAGTCTGAATTAGTGAAGCTGGATATCCTGATCAACAAGGAAGAAGTGGACGCGCTGTCCTTCATTGTCCACGGGGATACGGCTTATGAGAGAGGCCGGAAGATGTGCGAGAAGCTCAAAGAAGAGATTCCGCGCCAGCTTTTCGAGATTCCGATCCAGGCGGCGATCGGCAGTAAGATCATTGCCAGGGAGACCGTGCGCGCTCTGCGCAAAGACGTGCTGGCCAAATGTTACGGCGGAGATATCACCCGGAAGAAGAAGCTTTTGGAGAAGCAAAAAGAAGGAAAGAAGCGGATGCGCCAGGTGGGCAATGTAGAGATTCCGCAGAAGGCCTTTATGAGCGTTTTGAAGCTGGATGATAAATAAGAGAGGTTCTTGTATGAAACCCTTAGAATTATATCTTCATATTCCTTTTTGCGTCAGCAAGTGTAAATACTGTGATTTCCTGTCCGCTCCGGCCGGTGAGGAGGAGCGGCAGGCCTATGTGGAAAACCTTTGCCGGAAGATCCGTTCCTACGGAGAACTGGCAGAGGTTTCTTCGGTTGTCAGCATTTTTCTGGGCGGCGGTACGCCGTCCATCCTGAAAGCAGAGCAGACAGAAGCGATTTTTCAGGCGATCCGGGAGACATTTGCCTTGGCGGAAGATGCGGAGATCACTACCGAGATGAATCCGGGGACGGTGACGCGGGAAAAACTGAAAACATACCGGAAGGTGGGCATCAACCGGCTGAGTATCGGCCTGCAGTCCATGGATGACCAAGAGTTAAAGATGTTGGGAAGGATCCATACCGTTCAGGATTTCCTGGATACTTACCGGCTTGCCAGAGAGGAAGGCTTTAGGAATATCAATGTGGACTTGATCTCGGCGATCCCTTATCAGACGGTGGAAAGCTGGGATCAGACTCTTAGGAGGACGGCGGAGCTTGGGCCGGAGCATATTTCCGCCTACAGCCTGATCATCGAGGAAGGAACGCCTTTCTATGAGCGATACGGAGAAGGGGGGCACGCAGATGAACTGCCCGGTGAAGAAGCAGAGCGGCAGATGTATTACGATACAGCCAGGATTCTGGCGTCCTACGGATATCACCGCTATGAGATCTCCAATTATGCGAAGAAGGGGTACGAGTGCAGGCATAACCTGGGATACTGGAACCGGACCGACTACCTGGGCATCGGGAGCGGAGCCGCTTCTTTGATCGATAACCGCCGCTGGGCAGAGGGTGAAGAGCCACAGGAGCTGACCCTGCAGGAACAGATGGAAGAATACATGTTTCTGGGCTTGAGGAAAACGGAAGGAGTGTCGCTGGAACAGTTTGCGGAGAATTTCGGAAGTTCTATGGACCGTGTATACAAAGAGGTGCTGGAGCGGATGTACCGCCTGGGATTGATGGAGAAAAAAGGAGAGTATGTGCGGTTGACCGAGCGAGGGATCGATGTCAGCAATTCAGTGATGAGCGAGTTCTTGTTGTAATTGGGGACGGGGGATTTTTAAAAATCCCCCGTCCCCAATTGACATCCGCACATCGTTTTCCCGGATATTGGGTCGTTCCAATAATACAATTCTTCAGGCTCTGCCACCCGGAACATGGGAAAGAGAGATTCCATATTTGGACAGATTTCCGGAAAGATGTTCCTGCATTGGATAAAAAGATCTGGATGATAGATTTTTGTTCGATGGTCGTTCCAAATAGCGCAGTAAAAGATACCTGCTTCGATCAGATCCTGGAACATATGGCTTCCATAACTTAGCTCCGGAAGGTATCCGGCCCCGCTGTCGGAGACTTCGCAGATGCCTCTAAACCCGGAGATATCCGCGAATCTGACGGGGACACCCAGCTCTGGGGAGGAGGTGCCCAGGCGGCCTGGAGATAAAAGGAGAAGATGTTTTCCTTTTCCCCGATAAAACCGATTGATTTGTCCTACTGCTTCTGCGGCCTGGGATTTCAGGCTGTAAGGATAGTTGTAGTAGGCTGTGGGGTCAATCTGGACGACAACATCAATCTTTTCTTTGACGGAATTTCCCATGGAAGAATTCTGAAGGGAAAAGAAGATGTCTTTGTCCGCCAATAAAGGGATCTCTACAGATGATCCTTGATGACCGGTGTACAGAGGCCGGCATTGGAGCAGATTTATTACAAAACGGCCTTGTTCGTCCAGGTTGACGGTATATTCGATGTCTACCGGATGTTCGTAAACCTTCTCCAGAGTATGGAGGATCTGCCGCATAATGTCTGTGAATTCTTTGTTTTCCAGAAGTTTCTGGCAGGTAATGAACCAGACCTGCCGGCGCCGGTTCATCCGTTCCAGGGAAGCTTCAGCCTCATAGTCTCTTTCCATAACCGCTTTTTTATACCACAGTGGGAGCTGCTCGATCAGAGAGTCGGCGGAAATGGTGACGAGAGCATTTTGGCTGGTGTCCAGAACATCCAGGTTCCTCTGGGAGAAACGATGCCTGTCTGCGGCAGTGCTGTGCATAGAGGCGGAAGGACGGTCCAGATTCGCCAGCCTGGGATAATCATTTTCTGTCCGGTCTACCGCTCGTGTCCCAAGTCCGGCCACGATCCTAAGAAGGCCTGCAGAGGGGTCCATATCGGAGTTCCAGCGATAAACGCTGTAGCTATAACCAACTCCGGCGGCGGATGGGAAGAAGTAAGGGCCGTGGTAGGAGCCGGAAACTCTTTGGACCAGAACGGCCATTTGCTCATCGTGTTGTTCCAATCCTCTTTGCCTTCGATATTCCAAGGCGGAGAGATCCATGGTACTGGCGTAAACGGCGCGCACCGCATCTTCGAAGGCCAAGAGACGCTCCTCCGGGGTACCCTGATTAACGCAGAAAACAGACTCGTATTTGCCGGCAAACGCATTCCCAAATCCGTCCTCCAGAAAGCTGGAAGAGCGGACGATGATCGGACTTTGCCCAAAATATTCGATGATAGACCGGAATTTCTCACGGATGTCAGGAGGAAAAGTTCCAGACAAGAGGGCGTTCCTCAGGTCTTGAGCCTTCTTAAAGTACCCGTCCTACGTCCGCTGGGCAATGCGGGTTTCCCAGCAGTTGTTGGAGACGATATAAGTATAGAAGACATCGGAACCGATATAAAAAGAATCATGAGGTTCCTGATGTGCCAAGTATTGAGGAAGATGCTGATGGACGATCTTGCGGGCAAGCAGCATGCCGCAGGCTTTCCCGCCGATAGAACCGCTTCCAGCCATTCGGTCCCGGATGAGAAAATAGTCTTTAGGAGAAAAGTACTTCTTGATCATTTCCTGCAGGCGGGAATCTCTGGTCAAAGTGCTTTCCAGAATCTGCTGTTCTGTGTCCAGGTCAAAAGTTCCTCTCCGATAAGCCTCTCTGGCCATGGAGAAGAAGCGGTCATGACTGTCATAATTTTGGTCCGTCATTTCTGTTTCTTCCTCTTCCAGCAGCTGGTAATACCGGCTTAAGGCTACGCCGTCTTCTAAGGTGCGGAAGGCCCCGGACGCCTGGTCATAAGAGTGGGGAAGAAACATTTTGGCAGAATATCGGTTCCATACTTTGAGAGGGTGCAGATAGAGAGCGTCTCCGGTATGGACATCAAGAAGGAGCTGAGTGGTATCCCGTATCCTGGCTACAGCCTCATAGGAGTGGCGCCCCCGCAGGAGCGGGAAATAAGCTACGGTGTCCAGACGAAATAAGAAGGGACAGGTTACCTGGAAGAAATTCCCCATCATAAGATCTGTATACCAGGCAGATTGAAGGGAAGAGAGGCTGTCAAAAATGTAGAACGCGTCCCGTCCCTCTTTTGCGATGCATTGGTAAATGTCTACCGTAAACGCCTCAAACCCTTTATCCGGGTCGAATTCGCGGATTTTAAGGCCGGGACGCGGAGTCAGTAAAGGCTCATGGCCCGCGAAGCGCATATAGATCAGATTACGCCCGTCCTGAATCGCCTGCCGGGCAAATGGCTCGGCAAAGAAGCGGAATTCTTCCAGGGCAGTCACACGCCACACTACATTGTCGCCCATGCGGATATGATCCAGTAGAGCATCTACGCCGGAGAACCCGCTGCTGATCTTGTCAAATGCACTCATAAGATATTCCTCCTTCTGCAAATGAAATAGGGTTTTTAGTTCAGACATGAAAAAAGGACGCGCAGAACTTCTGCGGCGCCCTTGCCGGTCGTGTTTTCTCTTATTATATCAGAATTACTAGTAATTTCCAAGTTCTCCTAAGTAACGGTCGATCTTTTTCAGCCGCTTCTCAATGCCCTTTACTTGATGGCTGATCACGTCCAACAGGATTTCCGCCGCAAACTGGGGAGCGATCATTGAATTAAAAAAAGTACTGCTGTCTACCGGAACTGTGATCAGGGCGGAAGCGTACGGGGCCAGCAGGGCGCTTGGCTTATCGGTGATGACTACGATGGAAGCGCCGGCTTCCTTGGCCATTTCCACAACACAGCGGTCCACAGATGAATACCTGGGGAAACTAAATACGATCAGGCAGTCGTCCTTGGTGATGCTGCAGATATGATCGATTGGACTGATGGAGCTGGAAGCGGTGGTTTCCACGTTTGGAAGCATGTGCTTCAGATATAGAAGAAAATAATCGCCAAGACAGGCGTTCCCGCGGGTGGCAACAATATATCTGCGCCGGGCCTTGATGATCAGCCCGGCGGCTTCGCGAAAAGAAGCGCTGGTATTGTTGACGAAAACGGTTTCTAGATTTTTGGCGGCATTATTGAAATGGAGCTGGATATATTCAGAATCTTTCCCAAGCTTTGAGGCCTTGGCAGCCCGCTGGGAAGGGACGGTAATAGAACTGGAAATGTTTAAAACCTTCCCCTGATAGCTTTTCCTCAGCGCTTTTTGGAAATCCATAAATCCGGAGAACCCAAGAGAGCGGCTGAAGCGGATAACGGAAGATTCGCTGACGGAAAGCTTTTGGGCAATTTCTGTGGAGGTCATAAAGCAAGCCTCGGAGGAGTTGTCGAGGATAAATTCCGCGATGGTCTTCTGTGTTTTGGTCAGATTTGCGTTGTGGATTAGTTCGTGTAGTTCTTTCATAGGTTAAATGCCTCCGGTGATGCGTTCTATTCTATGATAATTTAATCACGAATCCTGCAAAGATGCAAGGAAATTGTAAAGACAATTTGAAAAAACTACCCGTATTCAAAAGGATTTGTGAAAAAAATAACTTTTATTGAATAATAGAGAACCTTATGTTACTATAATTTTAAAGACAAATGAATAATATTCTTCACAAAAGAAACTTTGTGAAAAATATTGTTCATTTACTTTCTGCACACTGCGGAAGCGGAACGGAAAATTTTTAAATTTAGGAGGTAGAGATAAGTGAAAGTAGGATGTGTAAAAGAAATCAAAAACAATGAATTTCGTGTGGGTATGACTCCTGACAATGTAAAGATTTATGTTGGAGCGGGACACGAGGTTTATATCGAAAAAGGCGCTGGAGTCGGTTCCGGATTTACCGATGATGAATATGCGGCAGCCGGAGCGAAGATGATCGATACGGCTAAGGAAGTATGGGATACAGTAGAAATGATGATCAAGGTTAAAGAGCCTCTGCCGGAAGAGTATCCGCTGTTCCACGAGGGACTGATCCTCTATACATATCTGCACCTGGCGGCGGACAAACCGCAGACAGATGCTCTGTTGAACGGCAAAGTAAAAGGTGTCGCTTATGAGACCTTATTTGATCCAAAACAGGGCGGACTTCCGCTGCTTGCTCCTATGAGCCAGATCGCCGGACGTTTGAGTATCCAGGAAGGCGCGAAATATCTTGAGAAGACATTCGGCGGAGAAGGTGTTCTCCTTGCTGGTGTTCCGGGAACTCCGAAAGCAAATATCGTAATCCTGGGCGGCGGTAATGTAGGAACAAACGCATGTAAGATCGCGGTAGGCATGGGCGCAAATGTAACGATCATGGACATCAGCCTTCCAAGACTGGCTTATCTGGATGACCTGTTTGGAGCGCGGGTACAGACTCTTGTTTCCAATGACGCCAACATCGAGAAAGCTGTTAAAGAGGCGGATCTGGTGATCGGTTCTGTTCTGATCCCAGGAAAAGCCGCTCCGAAGATCTTTAAGAAGAAATACCTCAAAGAAATGAAGCCAGGCGCTGTATTCGTTGACGTTGCGGTTGACCAGGGCGGATGCGGTGAGACCACAAAGGTAACTTATCACGACGATCCGATCTTCGTTGAAGATGGCGTAGTTCACTACTGTGTAGGAAATATGCCGGGAGCTGTTCCGAGAACATCTACGATCGCTTTGACCAACGCGACCGTATTCTACGGACTGCAGATCGCGAACAAAGGATTGGAGCAGGCATGTAAAGATAATGAAGTGATCTACTCTGCGATCAATACTTATGACGGCAAACTGACCTGCAAGAACGTTGCGGACAGCTTTGACTGCTATGAATATGTAGACATTAAGACTCTGTGTTAATGACCGACACTTATCTTAGAAATTTCCAAACTTAATTCCTTCAAAGTTGCGAGAAGGGGCCTGCGGCGAAAAGCCGCGGGTCCCTTTGCGCTTCTAAAAACAACTTGCTTTCCTATGCCACGTGTGCTAATGTATATATAACAAAAGAAAAAGGTGATTTTATGATAATAGAAATCGATTTTAACAGTGACGAGGCAATCTATGTGCAATTGCAGAATCAGATCATTATGGGGATTGCTACAGCGACGATCCATGAGGGAGATACATTGCCCTCTGTCCGGCAGCTGGCTGATATGGTAGGAATCAATATGCATACAGTCAATAAAGCTTATTCTGTTTTGAAGCAGGAAGGGTTTATTCAGCTTGACCGGCGAAGAGGCGCGGTGATCGCCATTGATGCCAATAAGGCTCAGACGCTTTTGGAGCTGAAGAGGCAGCTGCGGATTCTGCTGGCCAAAGGGAGTTGTAAAAACATTTCCCGTGAAGAGGCGCACGAGCTGGTAGATGAGATTTTTGACGAGTATAGAAAGGGAAGGACAGAATGAATTATACGGAACAGGCAAAGGAAGCGCTGAGGATCGCTGGAGTTGAGGCTAGAGAACTGAAGCATCCATATATAGGAACAGAACATCTGCTCTTGGGATTGCGGAAGGTGTATACCGGCGTGGCAGGGCAGGTCCTTGCGGCGAACGGGGTGGATGAAGAGAGTATTCTGAAAATCGTGGATGAACTGGTATCGCCGGTAGGGAATACAGTCGTAAAAGAAAGGGCCGGAAACAGTCCCAGGTTAGAATATATTCTGGAGGAAAGCCAGGCGGAAGCAGTTCGTTTCCATTCGGAACAGACGGGGACGGAACATATGCTTCTTGCCCTTCTGCGGGATGTGGACTGCGTCGCCACCAGGATCCTTTTGACTCTGGGGATCAGCTTGCAGAAATTGTTCCAGGATATTTTGGAAGTCCTGGGAGCAGACCCGCGGGAATATCAAGATGAGATGAACCAGGAAAATGTACGGAAAAAGGAAGGTGTACTGGAACAATTCGGTACGGATCTTACCGCACAGGCAGAGGAAGGGAAGCTGGATCCCGTGATTGGGAGAAAAGAGGAGATTGGCCGGCTTATGCAGATCTTAAGCAGAAGGACGAAGAATAATCCCTGCCTGGTTGGCGAGCCTGGAGTTGGAAAGACCGCGGTGATCGAAGGGCTGGCTCAGCAGATCGCGGCCGGCGTGGTCCCGGACAGCATGAAGAATAAGCGGATCCTGACCATGGATTTGGCGGGAATGGTGGC
Source organism: Lachnospiraceae bacterium KGMB03038 (assembly GCA_007361935.1). Classification (NCBI taxonomy): domain Bacteria; kingdom Bacillati; phylum Bacillota; class Clostridia; order Lachnospirales; family Lachnospiraceae; species Lachnospiraceae bacterium KGMB03038. The sequence goes on from CP041667.1 coordinate 1,073,560, forward strand.
TGGCTCCAAGTACCGAGGAGAATTTGAAGAGCGGATGAAACGTCTGATACAGGAAGTAAAAGCGGCGGGAAATATCATCCTTTTCCTGGATGAGGTCCATACGATCATCGGAGCCGGCGGCGCGGAGGGAGCCATTGACGCCTCCAATATCCTGAAGCCCTCCCTGGCAAGAGGGGAACTTCAGCTGATCGGGGCGACTACTATTGTGGAGTATCGGAAATATATTGAAAAAGATGCGGCGCTGGAACGGCGGTTCCAGCCTATTATGGTGGAGGAACCGACACAGGAGCAGTGTCTGGAGATATTGAAAGGCCTGAAAGCAAAGTATGAGGCTCACCATCGCGTAACGATTGAAGAAGAAGCGCTGGAAGGAGCGGTATATTTAGCGGACCGGTATGTGAGCGATCGGTTTTTGCCGGATAAGGCGATCGATGTGTTGGATGAGGCCTGTTCAAAAGTAAGCCTGCGGGGATTCAAAGCGCCGGATTCTATTTATGAGCTGGAAGAGCTGACTGCCCGTCTGCTGGGAGAGATCGAGGAATCCATCCGGCAGGGGGATATGGCGGAAGCGGCGCTTCTGAACCGGGAGAAAGAAGAGGCATCTAAGAAATTAGAGAAGACGAGAGAACGCTTCCAGAAGAGAAATGCGGGAAAGGAAATCCATGTTGCGGAGTCAGACATCGCGGATGTGGTCTCTGAGTGGACCAAGATACCGGTACAGAGGCTCCAGGAATCTGAAGGGGAACGGCTTCGGAAACTGGAAGTCACTCTGCATAAGAGAGTGATCGGCCAGGATGAGGCGGTGTCGGCGGTTGCGAAAGCGGTAAGGCGCGGCCGGGTAGGACTGAAAGACCCCAGGCGTCCTATTGGTTCTTTTTTGTTCCTTGGGCCTACCGGAGTGGGAAAAACGGAGCTGTCCAAGGCTTTGGCAGAAGCTTTGTTCGGAAATGAGGATTCGATGATCCGTGTTGATATGTCTGAATACATGGAGAAACACAGCGTGGCCAAGATGATCGGTTCTCCTCCGGGGTATGTGGGACATGAGGACGGGGGGCAGCTCAGCGAGCAGGTGAGGAGGCATCCTTATTCTGTAGTCCTGTTTGATGAGATTGAGAAAGCCCATCCGGATGTGTTCAATATCTTATTGCAAGTCCTGGACGACGGACATATTACAGATTCTCAGGGGCGGAAAGTAAATTTCGCGAATACGGTGATCATAATGACTTCCAATGCGGGGGCCCAAGCGATCATAGATCCTAAAAGACTGGGATTCAATGCCAAAGAAGATGCGGCAGACGATTATAAGAGAATGAAAAGCAGTGTTATGAATGAGATCAAGCTGATCTTCCGGCCGGAATTCCTAAACCGGATCGATGAGATCCTTGTGTTCCATCCTCTCGGCAAAGACGAGATGAAACGGATCGTTGGTCTGATGTGCAGAGAATTTGCGGACAGGGCAAAAAATCAGCTTGGCATCCATCTTACTGTCCGGGACTCAGTGAAAAAACATATCGTGGAAAAAGGAACGGATCAGAAGTATGGAGCCCGTCCTTTACGCCGCGCTATGCAGAATATGCTGGAAGATAAACTGGCGGAAGCGCTGCTGTCCGGCGAGATAAAAAGAGACAGCGATGTGGTCGTTGGAATGTCTAAAAAAGAAATAAAATTTATTTCAAAGACTACAAAATAAAAGGGAATTGATATATAATAGGGGATACAAAAGAAGAACCTAGGAGGAAAATGAAATGGCAGCAGTGAGGGAGCTTTTAAGAGCTGAGGCAGACGGAACGCTCAGTTTTGGAGACTACACCTTAGAAAGTAAGACAAAACTGGACGGTTTTGAATTCCAGGGCGATCTCTACAAGGTCAAAACTTTTTCTGAGATCACAAAGCTTGAGAGAAATGGAATGTTTGTATATGAATCTGTTCCGGGAACAGCGGTAGAACAGTTTCAGGCGACAGAACAAGAGATTTCTTTCAATGTCTCCGGCGCTCAGGATGCCCAATTTACCTTAGAGCTTGAAGCGGACAGCGAATATACCGTTTATCTGGATGGAGCCGCGGCGGGCGACATGAAGACGAATTTAAGCGGAAAGCTCAGTGTCAGCACAGAATTGGCAGAAGGAGAGAGCGTTGCTGTAAGGATTGTCAAGAAATAAAAGAAAGAATACAATATAAAGGCGGAAGGGCTGCGGATCGCAGCCCTTTTTGCGGCATGGGAGAGAAGAATGGCAAAAGCGAAAAAGACGGTGTTTTTCTGCCAGAACTGCGGGCATGAAGAAACAAAGTGGCTGGGTCAGTGCCCGGCCTGCAAAGAATGGAATACCTTTGTGGAGGAGAAAGTGTCGGTATCTTCGCCTGGAAAATCCGGAATTGTGAAGGAAGAACGGGATAATCGTCCCGTTGCGCTGAAAAGTGTTGCTACAGATGAAGATGACCGGATACAGACAAAGATCGGAGAATTGGACCGAGTGCTGGGAGGCGGGATCGTGCCCGGCTCTTTGGTGCTGGTGGGCGGCGATCCGGGAATCGGGAAATCCACTTTGCTGCTGCAGGTCTGCCAGGCGCTTTCCGCGGGAAATAAGAATATCCTCTATATTTCGGGAGAAGAGTCATTGAAACAGATTCGCCTCAGGGCAAACCGGATGGGGGAATTTTCTGAGAAACTATATCTTTTATGTGAGACAAGCCTGGATAGGATACGAAATGTGATTGAAAAAAGCAGGCCGGATATGGTGGTGATCGATTCTATCCAGACTATGTATAATGAGGAGGTGGCATCGGCGCCGGGAAGCGTATCCCAGGTTCGGGAGTCTACGAATATCTTTATGCAGCTGGCAAAGGGGCTGAATATTTCTATTTTTATTGTGGGCCATGTGACAAAAGAAGGAACGGTGGCGGGACCTAGGGTGCTGGAGCACATGGTGGACACGGTGCTGTATTTCGAGGGAGACCGCCATGCCTCTTATCGAATCTTGAGGGCGGTCAAGAATAGGTTTGGTTCTACAAACGAAATCGGCGTTTTTGAGATGCGTACAGAAGGACTGGTGGAAGTGAAAAATCCTTCCGAGTTCATGTTAAGCGGAAAGCCGGAGAACGCTTCTGGCTCTGTTGTGGCCTGCGCGATGGAAGGAACCCGGCCTATGCTGATGGAAATCCAGGCTCTGGTCTGCCGCAGTAATTTTGGTATGCCAAGGAGGACGGCGGCAGGGTTGGATTATAACCGGGTGAACCTTCTGATGGCGGTGCTGGAGAAACGGGCGGGGCTTGCACTTTCCAACTATGATGCCTATGTGAATATTGCGGGAGGGATCAGAATGAACGAGCCTGCGGTGGACTTGGGCGTTGTGATGGCCATTGCATCCAGTTATCGGAATAAACCGATTCCCGATGATATGATCGTATTTGGAGAAGTGGGCCTAAGCGGCGAGGTGCGCGGGGTCACTATGCCGGAGCAAAGAGTGACAGAGGCGAAGAAGCTGGGGTTCAAAAGCTGTATCGTGCCAAAGGTATCTGAGGAAGCACTGAAGGGGATAGAAGGAATCCGGATTATTGGAGTGGGTTCTGTCAACCAGGCGATCAGTGTGCTGTAATTGCGGAAAGGGCTGCCCCAATTGGAGACATTCCTTCCGTGCGTTATTTTGATTTATAGGTTTCTTTATTTTCACCGACACGATTCAATGCAGAATAGGAGGTGTTTTATGAGCGGCATGAAAGAAAAGATGCATACAGGAGAGCTTTACCTGCCGGGGGATGAGGAGATCCTGGAAGAGCAGATAAAGCGGCTGGACCGCCTGTATGATTATAATATGACCCGTCCGACAGAAAGCGGGAAAAGAGAAACGATTCTGCGGGAAATGCTTGCTGAAGTCGGGGAAGGATGTTATATAGAACCGCCATTCCATGCCAACATGGGCGGCGCTAATGTCCATTTTGGCAAA